>JAAZOI010000257.1 GCA_012797825.1 Eubacteriaceae bacterium
AAAGAAGAAGAAGATAATAAAAGTCTCGCGCTTGGCGATATTGAGAAATGCGAATTATAAATTCATTCGATTAAAACCTTTATGCTTCTATACCTGATGTAGCAAAATATAAAATCCTTATCCATAATGCATTATCAGTATCTTATCTGACTGATATAATATTTATTTTTATTATTATTGATAACTAAACAAAAAACCGCCGTTAAGGCGGTTTAATTTAACTTATATGCATAAATACTTCGGATTAATTACGTTTATATTATATGGTATTAAGAATTCTCGTATTCCGCTGGAATACGGCGCTATATCATATTGCTGATAATATATAACGATTCCTTCATATGTTACATAAAAACTTTCTTCATTAAAAGTCTGAATTACAAGCTTTTCCCAATCCGGAAAATAAATGCTTTCGTCTTTTCTGATTTCTTCAGATATAATTTTAAATATATATATTCTGTAGCCCAGCTGTATTCTGAAAAGCTCGCTTAATTTAACAGTTCGCTGTTCCTTGAGATTCCATGTCTGGGACGTTCTTATTGTGTTGCCGTGTGCTCCGCCTGTATACTCATATTCATCTGTATAAAGACTTACAATACAAAATTCGTTGTATGTTACGTTAAATTCCACTACGGCGTCAAATTCTCTTACAGGGTATCCGTTTTGCATGTCATATTTATACTGTTCTACAGCCATATTAAAAAGCACTTTTCTGTAATACTTTTCATATTCATATGCTTTGTCTTTATAAAACTTATTCATTTTTGCTGTTGCTTTTCTATATATAACCGACTTAAATTCGGGATATTCTATTCTGTATGCAAGCAGTGCCACTCCGTTATATTTCATCGTATCTTGCAATATGAGCGTATTTACTGTTACAAGTTTATCGTCCATTATAATCACCTCATAACAGCATATGAAAGATTATATAAATATGTTATTTTAAATAAATTCCTTATTAAACTTTATTGTTTATAAGTTATAATAAAAAATACATTGATTTTAAGGAGAGGTATAAAAATGAGCGAAAATATTAAGAAAAAAATTGAAGAAATAATGCATTCATATTACTATGACCTTCATCTGAACTGTGCAAGAGCCTCGTTAGATGCTCTGAGCGAAATCTTTAACGTAGAAATTTGCGACCAGGTACAACACGCAACCATCGGTCTCCATGGCGCAGGCGGAAAACGCGATCAATGCGGTCTTGTAGAAGGACCTTTAATGTTTATCGGCATATATTTTACTCAGAAAAAAGTTTCTAAAGAAACTATAATAAAATATTGCTATGACTTTGCGGTAGCTTTTGAAAACGAGTTCGGCTCCATAATGTGCCGCGACTTGCGTCCGCAAGGTTTCAGCCCTGATCAGCCGCCCGCTATGTGCGGAGATTTGACTTGCCGCACTATATGGTTTTCTTTTAATTTTATTAGAAATTTGCCCGAAGCAGATAAAGTTTAAATGTCAGTAAAATATGTACATACAAATATAATTGCAAAAGACTGGCACGCGCTTTCCGACTTTTACATAAACGTTTTTGACTGCGCACCGCTGCCGCCTGAGCGCAATTTAAGCGGAGAATGGCTTGACAGTCTTACTAAATTTAAAAACTGTAAGATTCAAGGAATACATCTCGCGCTTCCGGGCTATACAAAAGGACCGACTTTGGAAATCTTTTCTTATGAACCCGAGAACGCGGATGCCTCTGCCCGATGTTTAAACAGTATTGGTCTTGCCCATACGGCATTTCATGTTGATAATGTAGGCGAAATAATTGATAAACTAATAAATAATGGCGGCAAAATCCATGGTGAGCTGGTAAGCAATGACTACGGCGAATTAGGAATTCTAACGGTCGCTTACGCTTCCGATCCCGAAGGCAACTTTATAGAAATTCAGAATTGGACTAAAAACTGAATTTATATATAATCGAAGAATATGCTCTTAAAGTATATTCTTTTTTTATTATTTAAAATATTCAATACAAAAAAATATTTATATCGCTTTAAATATTGACCATATGACAAAATATTTATATAATTGATAATATATACTAAAATATACCAATATTCGAGGGAAAAATGAAGTTAAAAAAATCGTTTATCTTAAAGTTATTATTTATTGCACTTATTTCAATATCAATTATTTTACCCCCGTCTTTTTTTATATCTACATTAAAAGCAGGTAGTCTTAACTTCGATTTTGAAGATGGTTTAAACCAATGGACTGCTTATGGAGATGTCACAACAACAGGAGCGAAAACAATTAATACAGAGGACTATGAATGGATTGTAGAACCAAACAGCAGTGCTATGGCACAGCTTGTGCCCAGCGGAAGCAGCGGCGTTATAGGCACTATATTTGATACTTTGGGGCTGTCGGAAGATTCAAAAAATTATATTATAGATAATTTCCCGCAAATAACAAACTGCGCATATATTTACCGCGATATATCACTTGAAGCGGGACAAACTATCTCAATGGCATGGAACTATATTTCAACTGACTATGTTCCTTTTAATGACGCATCACTGGCAACTTTTGTAAATCTTGACAATGCGTCAAAATTAGGTATGATAAACGGTTATTTCGGCGAAGCAGGTATTTTGGGAGCAACCGTTCCGGGAACTGGCAACTATTCTACCGGTTCATATGGAAGCACAGGCTGGCAAAAGGCTACATTCCGTGCAGTAAGTGCTGGTACATATAGATTAGGTTTTGTTGTATATAATCTTGATGATACGATTTTAAGTCCTTATCTTTTCCTTGACGATCCTGAAGGGTTGACATGGAAAAACGGTGAACCTTTTGATCCTATTAACCCTGACGGAGAAGCTCCGCCTCCTCCCGCAATAAAATCGGTTACTTTCAGTTCGACAGTTTTTGAGGAATCGTCAAACAATGACGGATCTATTTCAACAACTTCAACTATTACATTAATAGCCGACACGTTTACGGGAAATGCAAATGACGAACTGCAAGGCGTAAGTTATTCTAATCTTCCCGCAGGTCTAACAGCCCATGTTATAAAAACAAGTGATACAACTGCTACGTTAAGTTTTACAGGGAAAGCCTCTTCTCATTCGACAACGTGTGGTGTGGGCAATTTCACTGTAACATTTGCAAACTCTGCATTTGCAGGTAATGACGCTTCAAACATAGCTGGATCAACAACTGATTATCTTCAGATTAAATTTATAAACGGAACGTACACACTTAATTATACCGCAGGCTCGCACGGCAGCATTACAGGTGAGCTTTTGCAAAGTGTTGAAGAAGGCAACAGCGGTACCGCTGTAACTGCTGTGGCGGATAAAGGCTATCATTTCACAAAATGGAGCGATGGAGTAAAAACAGCCTCAAGAACAGATAAAAACATTAAAACGAATATTAATGTAACCGCATTGTTCTCAATAAATTATACGGTACCGGCTAATCAAACATCAGCTACTTATATAGTACAACATTATAAACAGGATGCGAATGGCGAGTATATTCTTTCCGAAACAGAAACATTTACCGGAAATATTGGTCAAACAGTAAACGCAAGGGCAAAGACATATGCAGGATACGAATTAAATTCAGCGTATGAAGGTTCTGTTCCAAGCGGCACAGTATTATCTGATAACAGTCTTATATTAAAACTTTATTACGATAAAACAGCTAAATTAATAGTAAAAGTCGAAGACAACAACATCGGCTTTAATATTGAAGGCGTTGACAAAAATATAAATATCGCGGAACTGAACAATGAAAATGTATCAAAGGTAATAATTACCTTGCAAGTTAATATATTAAACACAGAATCGCTCAGCAAAGACGTCATAAAAAAAGCTGCGGAACTGATGCAGAAAGAAGGGCTTACTCCTTACAATTATTTCGACCTCTCGTTGATAAAGTCGGTAATTGGCTCAGACGGTAATGTTATCCAATCGACAGTGCTTAACAGTGATATTAAAGGAGAACTTACAATACGAATACCTGTACCCGACGACTTGAAAAATACCGATAATCTCGCTATTGTCTTCGTAAACGATGAAGGTGAAGTGCAAGTTCTTAAAACTGATATTGTAACTATTGACGGGAAAAAATATTTGGAATTTAAAACAAGCCATTTCTCAATATACGGAATAGTCCAAACAGAAAAAAGCTATGCGTGGATTTGGATTATTGCAGGCGCAGTCATTATTGCGGCAGGAGCGATATTAATTTATAAGAGGAAAAAGCAAAACGAATAAAACAAAAAACTTCCAGAGTTTATTCTGGAAGTTTTTTGTTTTCATTTATTTTTATATCTTTAAAGTTCATCAATAAAATTGATCCAAGCAATTTTTGAAATATCAGTAAACTTTAAATAAATTTCGCATATTATTTTATTAAGAAAATTATTAAAATAATGTTGACATAAAAATTAACTTATGCTAAGATAAGCTCAATTAAATAAACAGTAACGGTGCTGTATGAAAATATATGTTCATACGGCTCGTTTTTTTTAATAATTCAGCAAAGACGCTGTATGATTTATTTTCATACAGTTTTTTTTGTTTTTTTAGCAAACAGCAATGGTGCTGTGTGATTAATATCATGCAGCCTTTTTTTGTTTAAAAGGAGCTTTAGAAGCCAGTAAACACTGCTAACTAAAATATATAGTTTTAAAAATTTTAATATATACCGGCAAAGGCGCTGTGTAGATTGACACTCTCTCACGGCGCTTTTGTCAATTACAACATTATTTTAGGAGGAATTTATATGAACACAGGAGATACAGCGTTTATACTTGTATCAACAGCATTAGTCTTTTTCATGACACCCGGACTTGCATTTTTTTACGGAGGAATGGTAAGACGAAAAAATGTGCTGAACACAATAATGTCATCATTCTTTATCTGCGGTCTTGCCGCAGTATTGTGGGTGCTAATCGGCTACACAATGTCTTTCGGAAAAGATGTAGGGGGAATAATCGGGAATTTCCAATGGTTTGGTTTTAACGGGGTAACTTGGGATCCCAATGCAGATTATGCGGCAACTATCCCTCATAATCTGTTCGCGGCATTCCAGATGATGTTCGCAGCTATTACCCCGGCTTTAATTACCGGCGCTCTTGTTGAAAGAATGCGATTTTCCGCATTATTTATCTTCATCGCCGCATGGTGTGTAATTGTTTATTACCCAATGGCGCATATGGTATGGGGAGTAGGCGGTTTTATAAGAAGCTTGGGAGCGGTTGACTTCGCAGGCGGCACCGTTGTACATATGAGTTCAGGCATATCGGCGCTTGTAGCATCAATAATGTTAGGTAAGCGCAAAGGTCTTGGTCTGGCAACATATCGACCTCACAATATACCTTTTGTAGTGCTCGGTGCATCAATTTTGTGGTTTGGATGGTTTGGTTTCAATGCAGGCAGCGCGCTTGCGGCGAACGGTCTTGCAGCACACGCTTTTATGACAACAAATACCGCAGCCGCAACAGCATTGCTTTCTTGGATGCTTGTTGAAAGAATTTCGAGAGGAAAATCAACATTGCTTGGCGCGGCAACAGGAGTTGTTGCAGGTCTGGTTGCAATTACCCCGGCAGCAGGTTTTGTTCCAATGTGGGCCGCTATAGTTATAGGCGCTCTTGTAAGCCCGATTTGTTACTTCGCTTTAACAGTTATAAAAAGCAAATTCGGTTATGACGATGCTCTCGACGCATTCGGATGCCACGGCATCGGCGGTATATGGGGCTGTATAGCAACAGGAATATTCGCGCAAGGTTCAATAAATACAGCGAACGGTCTTGTATTCGGCGGCGCAAAATTATTCATTGCTCAGTTAGAAGCTGTAGGTATAACAATCGTTGTAGCTGTTGTCGGAACATTTATTATAATGTCTTTACTTAAATTAGTAATGAAAGTAAGAGTTGCCGACGCTGATGAAAGTAAAGGGCTTGACATATCTGAACACAGTGAAAGCGCATATCCGTCTTTCCTTGGAATGGATTAAAGGAGGAATATAAAAATGAAAAAAATAGAAGCAATTATTCAGCCTGCAAAATTGGAAGAAATGAAAGAGGCGCTTAATAAGAGCGAAGTTAAAGGCGTTACCATTACTCAAGTAATGGGCTGCGGAGTAACAAAAGGATGGACAGAATTTTACCGCGGTGCCGAAGTATTTTTAAATGTTCTTCCAAAAGTTATGATCATGATAGTAACTCAGGATGACAGAGTAGACGAAATAATTAATTTGATAATCCAAACTTGCCGCTCAGGCAGTTTTGGAGACGGAAAAATCTTTGTAACTGATGTCGAAAGAGCAATTCGAATAAGAAGCAGAGAAGAAGGCGATAAAGTATTATAAAGCGTTATATAGCCTACAAAAATTTAATATATTGCTGGAAAATTTAGATGTTGACTCGGCATAAAAATTATGTTAGCATATGTCTCAACTAAATAAACAGCAAAGGTGCTGTATTAAAGTTAATTGCTTTAATACAGCATTTTTGCGTTTATTTATATTCGTTAAAATTAAATAAACGGCAATGGCGTTGTTTGTATTTTTTTGTTATCTCAAAAACATATAACAGCGCCTTGTTTTTTATTTGTTTTTACTAAATTTTGTTTATTTAGAGGAGACATATTCATGAACACAGGAGATACAGCATTTGTTCTTATTTCAACAGCTTTAGTATTTTTTATGACACCTGGGCTGGCTTTGTTTTACGGCGGAATGGTGCGAAGAAAAAATGTGCTTAACACTATTTTTTCTTCATTTTTTATTGCCGGTCTCGCGGCAATAATGTGGGTGCTTATAGGTTATAGCCTATCTTTCGGCAAAGATGTAGGCGGTGTTATAGGCAATTTTCAATGGTTTGGACTGCACGGCGTAACGTGGGATCCAAACGCAGATTACGCGGCAACTATACCGCACAATCTTTTCGCGGCATTCCAGATGATGTTTGCAATTATAACCCCCGCGCTTATTACAGGCGCGCTTGTCGAACGTATGCGTTTTTCGGCTTTGTTTGTATTTGTAATAGCTTGGTCAATAATTGTATACTACCCTCTTGCCCATATGGTTTGGGGCGTGGGAGGATTTTTAAAAGATTTGGGCATAGTTGACTTTGCAGGCGGTATCGTAGTACATATCAGCTCAGGCATATCTGCGCTTGTTGCCTGCATAATGCTCGGAAAAAGAAAAGGCATAGGCATGACTACATATCGTCCGCATAACATACCTTTAGTGTTTATAGGCGCTTCACTTCTTTGGTTCGGATGGTTCGGTTTTAACGCCGGCAGCGCTTTAGGCGCAAACGGACTTGCAGTTCATGCGCTGCTTACAACAAACACTTCGGGAGCGGCTGCATTACTTTCATGGATGCTTGTCGAAAAGCTTCAAAGAGGCAAAACAACATTGCTCGGCGCGGCTACCGGAGCAATTGTAGGTCTTGCCTCAATTACACAGGGAGCAGGATTT
>JAAZOI010000004.1 GCA_012797825.1 Eubacteriaceae bacterium
ATTTCTTTTTTGATATTTTTGAAGGGGTATTGCAGGCGTTTATATTTACCATGCTAACAATGGTATTTATTGCTCACGGCATACCGGAAAAAAAAGAAATTTAATTATAAATATAAATTAAACCACAAAATTTAGGAGGAAATTATTATGTCATCAGTAACACCACAAGCTTTTGTACTTGGACTATCAGCAATAGGAGCCGCTGTTGCCATGTTTTCGGCGATAGGAATCGGCATAGGTCAGGGATTTGCGGCAGGCAAAGCAGTTGAAGGAGTGGCCAGACAGCCCGAAGCATCGGGTGATATTATAAAAACCATGCTAGTAGGTCAAGCAGTAACAGAAACGACAGGCATATTTGCTTTTATTGTAGCTATTGTTTTGCTGTTTGCAAATCCTTTTATAAATATGCTTTAAACAAAATAAATAAAAAAAACTAAGAAGGTAAGTACTTTGAGTATATATACAAAGTTAATCCAATTTGACTGGTCATATTTGATGATAATCGTCAATGTGATTATACTCTACCTGATAATGAAGCGGTTTTTCTTTGAAAAGATAAGAAACTTCATGCAAAAGCGCCAGGACGATATTAAAGATGCTTTAGATAATGCCGACAAAGTAAATGCCGACGCTGAAATTATGAAGAAAGATTATGAAAAAAAGCTGCAAAATATAGAAGAAGAAGGCAGAACAATTATTAAGAATTCCAAAATCAAAGCCGAAGAAAAGGCTAGGGAAATAATAAGTCAGGCAGAGCAAAAATCAGACCAGATGAAAAAGCAGACTGAGGCTGAAATAGAAAGACAGAAAAGAGCGGCTATTGAGGACATGAAAGACGAAATAGCGGCGCTTTCAATTCTTGCCGCCGAAAAAATTATAGAAAAACAATTAAACATTGCGGAACATCAGGCTGTTATAAACAAAGTTTTAAGTGAAGCAGGCAATATAAAATGGCAGAACTAACAGTAGAGACAGCTTATGCGACAGCTTTATTTGACGCCGCGAATGATATCGGTAAAGAGAATATAATTCTATCGGAAATTACACAAATAAAAAAACTGCTTATACAAAACGGCGAATTTTTGGAATTTTTAAAAACTCCCGTAATAGAACAAGAAGATAAAAAACAAGCGCTTAGGGATATTTTTACGGGCAGAATAAGCAAAGAAACGCTTAATTTTTTATACATTTTAATAGACAAAAGACGAATGTCAAAATTTATAAAAATTGCAGATATGTACACAGCGCTTTTAAACGAAAGCAGAAACATATCGCCAGGGACGATATATTCGGCAGTTGATCTTACTTATGAGCAGATAAAAGATTTTGATGAAAAAGTATCTAATCTTATCGGCAAAAAAGCGGAACTTAAAAATATTAAAGATCCGTCTATAATAGGCGGAGTAAAGATATTTGTAGAAGGAAAAGTAATTGACGCTACAATAAAAAAACGACTTACGGATTTGGAAGAAAGCTTAAGAATTTAATATTCCCTGCTTAGAATATAGGGAGGCATAAATATGAACTTAAAACCAGAAGAAATAAGCGCGGTTATAGCACAGCGCATAAAAGATTATAAGAGTGAACTTGAAATTTCGGACTTCGGTACCGTGCTGCAGGTAGGAGACGGTATAGCGCGCATATACGGGCTGTCGGGGTGTATGGTAGGCGAGCTGCTTCAGTTTCCGGGCGAAGTATA
>JAAZOI010000258.1 GCA_012797825.1 Eubacteriaceae bacterium
GGGACGGCAATATAAATTTTGTTTTTCGCATAGTGGATGAAAAAACCGGAAAATCCTTAATTATAAAGCATTCGGATATTCAGGTGCGTTCGTCTAAACGAGACATAGGTCTTGATCATAACAGAATCGAAGCGGAAATACTTGATATTCAGCAAAAACTTGCGCCCGGACTGGTGCCGCAGGTGTATTTATATGACAAAGTTATGTGCTGCATATGCATGGAGGATTTAAGCGATTACGAAAATATGCGTTACGCAATGATAGCGCACAAAATATTTCCCGGTTTCGCGGAGCAGATTTCAACATTCATGGCAAACACTCTTATTAAAACAACAGACAACATAATAAAACCTCAGGAAAAAAGAGCTCTTGCGAAAAACTTTACTAATCCCGATCTTTGTGAAATAACGGAAAGACTTGTATATACCGAACCTTACAAAAACACTCTAGGCATGAATAAAGAATTTGAGCCGAACAAAGAATTCTTAAAAAGAGAACTTTACGATGACATGGATTTGCATTTAGAAGTCGCTAAATTAAAAGAGGATTTTAAATCCAACGCACAGTCTTTAATACACGGAGATTTGCACACAGGTTCTATTATGATAAAACCTGGCTCTGCAAAAGTATTAGATCCTGAATTTGCGTGCTACGCGCCGGCGGGATACGATGTAGGCAATTTAATAGCTAATTTAATATTCGCGTGGACAAACGCTAAGGTTACAATGGAAGAAGGCGGCGCAAAAGATGCATTTATATCTTGGGTGGAAGATACTATTATTAAAAGCGTAGATCTATTCAAGGAAAAAGCGCTAAATATTTTAAAAGAAGAAACAACAGACGCTATGGCAAAAACAGAAGGTTTCGCTGAACTTTATATAACAGGCATACTTGCAGACACCGCAGGCGTTGCGGGGCTTGAGCTCAACAGACGCGTAATAGGCACAGCGAAAGTTAAGGATATCGCGGGTATTGAAGATGCAAACAAGCGAGTACTGGCAGAACGTATCTGCGTACTTTCTGCAAAAGATTTTATCAAAAACAGAACAAAAGCTTATCAGAACGGCGCTGATTACATTAAAACCATACATGACGTATACGAAAAAGCGAAAAAGCTTTAAAGGAGCATATTAATGAGCGATTACACACAGCGCAAAGCAGAACTGCTTAATTACACAAAACAATCTTATGAAGAAGCATTGTTTGCGGGTACAAGCGGAAATTTGAGTACCTATGACCATAATGACGGTGTAATGCTTATAACGCCTAGTTCTGTAGCGTATGCAACGATGACAATTGATGACATTATGGCACTTAGGCTTGACGGCACAATATTAGAAGGGCCTCACCGACCTTCTTCGGAATGGCGCATGCACGCAGAAATTTACAAATCAATGCCTGAGATAGGCTCAATTGTGCATACTCATTCACCATATGCCACTTCTTTTGCAGTAAGCAATGAGACTATCCCGGTTATTTTAATTGAAATGATTCCTTTCCTCAAAGGAGATATTCAGGTAGCGAAGTTCGCGATGCCGGGAACTGCCGAAGTTGGCATTGAAGCGATAAAGATACTTAAAGACCGCAATTCTTGCTTGCTTGCAAACCATGGAACAGTGGCAGTGGGCGCAAATTTGTCACAAGCTCATATAAGAGCTGTTTATGTTGAAGACGCGGCGAAAATATATTCTCTTGCCAAAGGCAACGGAAACGTTGTTGTTATCCCGGATGAATACGTGCAAATTATGCTCGAGCGCTATAAGAAATAGTAAGGAGAATACAATGATAAGATACGACGAAGGAATGGGATTTTTACTTAAATTCGAAAATGTCGCGTGGTATGAAGACGGCAAAGTACGTATACTTGACAGGCGCATTTATCCTATAGAGACAAAATTTGTGACTTGCACTACGCATTATGAAGTAGCGCAAGCAATAGCCGATATGGTAACGCAGAGCGGCGGGCCTTATACAGCCGCGGCTATGGGTATGGCTCTTGCGGCATATGAAGCGATGAAAAAAGGGGAGAGCGACGTGCTTTCCTATATGGAAAAAGCCGCGTACACACTCTCTCACGCAAGACCTACGACAGTTGAGAAGATGAAGCAAGTTACGGAAGGCTCAATGAAAGTTGTAAGGGAAAAATTGCAGTCAGGGAAGAGCGGGCAGGATTTAATTGACGCGCTGTTTGAATACGCGTTTAA
>JAAZOI010000259.1 GCA_012797825.1 Eubacteriaceae bacterium
ACGCAACACTTACAGAAGGGCAGGTGAAAAGCTACAGCGTGTCATCAGACGGAAAAGTATATACGTTTACGCTGCGAGACGACGCCAAATGGTCTGACGGGAAAGCTGTAACCGCCGCGGATTTTGTATATTCCTGGCAAAGGCTTATTAATCCCGAAACTATGGCAAATTACGGCTATATTCTTGAACCTGTTCAAAACGCCATGGCTATAATGTATGGAGAAAAAGCACCGAGCGAGCTTGGAGTAAAAGCTATAGACGAAAAAACTTTTCAGGTAACGCTTGAAGAACCGTGCTCATACTTTTTGGATATCTGCGCGTTTCCATCAACTTTCCCTGTAAGGGGCGATATTATTGAGGCAAACGGCGACCAATGGACATTTAACGCATCCACTTACATAGGAAACGGACCATACAAAATGGCTGACTGGAAACATAATTCCTATATTCAGCTTACCAAAAACGAAAATTATTACGATTACGCAAAACTAGGCCCTGCCAGCATAAAATTTACATTAATGGATGACTCCAACGCGATGCTGGCGGCATACAACTCAGGAGAGCTGAATTTTATTCAAAGCGTGCCTGTTGGGGAAATCAAGACGCTTATTAATGATAAAAAGCTGACGCTTGCAAAATCGCTTTCGACATACGCTATTCTTTTCAACAATGCGTCAGCTCCGTTTGACAACGCGAAAGTAAGAGACGCGTTTTTACTTACAATTGACAGAAATTATATAACAGATACAGTGCTTGGAACAGAGCAGACACCTGCAAGCGCGTTTGTGCCGTACGGTATATTTGACACAAAAGGCACAAAAGGAAAAGATTTCCGCACGGTAGGGGGAGATTATTACAGCGTTGCCGCGGCTGATTACAAATCAAACTGCGACAAGGCAAGAGCGCTCTTAAAAGACGCAGGATATGAGGGCGGAAAAGGTTTTCCCGTTGTTGAATATATGTACGTATCAAGCAGTGAAAATAAAGCTATTGCCGAAGCTCTGCAAAATATGTGGCAGACAGAACTTGGCGTTACAGTCAAACTTGTAAACCAGGAAGGCAGCGTTTACGGAGAAGCTTTGTACACCGGTGCATACCAGATTGCGCCGTTTTACTGGGCGCCTGACTATAATGACCCGATATCGTTTTTGGATATATGGGTAACTGACGGAATGAATAATGTCGCGGCATATTCCAATACCGCTTATGACAGCTTAATACAGCAAGTTAAAGACTCAAGCAAAACATCTCAGCGAATGAGCCTTATGCATCAGGCGGAAAAAATACTCATAGACGACGCTGTTATTGCTCCGGTATATTTCTATACGCAGCCGTATATGCTGAATTCTAATATTAAAGGAATGTATTACAGCCCGATGGGATACTTCTTCTTTACATACTGCACAAAATAATTTTTGGATAATTTTGGAAATTTAAAAGAAGCGCGAAAAACGCTTCTTTTTATTTTGACAAAAATTGTATGTTATTATAATATTATATGAACTTATTATTTAAGGAAGCATATTATGAACAAACTAATTGTACAGAACAGAAAAGCGCGCCATGAGTACTTTATAGAAGAAGTCTATGAAGCCGGCATTGCGCTGTTCGGAACAGAAGTAAAGAGCATTAGAGCGGGCAAAGTTAATTTTCTGGACAGTTACGTTCATATAAAAAACAACGAGGCTTTTATTGTCGGAATGCATATAAGCCCTTATGAAAAAGGCAATATTTTCAACAAAGATCCTCTGAGAGAGAGAAAACTTCTTTTAAATAAGCGGGAAATTAGAAAACTTGCTCAAAACGTAGCGCAAGAAGGATACACGCTTATTCCGCTTGACTTGCATTTTGAGAAAAGTTATGTTAAAATGAACATCGGTCTTTGCAAAGGCAAAAAGCTCTATGACAAGAGAGAGTATGACGCAAAGAAAAGCGACTTGATGAAAATCAGACGCGCCGTTAAACAATAACGGGGGCGCAATGGTTTCGACAGGGGCGTTGATACAAGATAAGCGAGCCGGGATAGCCTGAAACCGTAACAATTATGGCAACTAAATTTAAACGCTAAAAACGAAAAATTAGCTTTCGCGGCATAAAGCCCGCGATGTCCTGAAGTACTCATTCCTGCGTGATATTTCAGGGCATAAAATAATGCAGGATATTCAAAAGACATAATCTTCGGTGTCTTTTGAAAATTTACGAAGATAGCACTAAGTTAAGTCGGTCGCCTGTCTTAACTTGTGCGAAGTGCGAATAGCGACTGCGCTCGGAGAAAATCTTGAGGATGCGTTTTTGGACGCGGGTTCGACTCCCGCCGCCTCCACCATAAAGAAATAGGAATATGGTGAAGATAAATATAACAATTGATTTTTATATCAATTGTTTTTTTATTTTTGATTAAATAACACTTTTTAATATATTCTATAATAAATAAATATATACAAATATTAAAAATGTTTTATAATATATTTTGTAAATAAATATAATATATTACAAATTAATTGTACTTTTGCATTAAAGAAGGTGTTTTTATTGCCAATATCATTTACAGATAAATATAATGTTAATAAAAAATTATTCGCTCAAACAGGTGCATTTGATGTAATTTTAGATATTGACTCAAGATTATTTATTGAACCAAAATTATTTGAAGAATGTAATATTAAAGAGTTTATAGGCGCAAAAGAAAAGGTCCAAAATTATTTTTCAAACATAATCTCACTTTTAACCCATTCCAAAAAACAAAAAGATATGTTTTGGAAGGCTGCAGATAAATTACTTACTTTTACTGAATTTACAGGTACATGTTTTGGTTATACACAATATGGAACTGATGGAAATGCTATTGGCGTTAATTTAAGAAATGAAATATTAACGAATGTTAAAGAAATAATTGTAGCAGGAGAAAAAGACCCTGTAATATTTGAATTGCTTGGTGTTTTTCAAACAAATATTGGCTGTGATAGAATAAGCGATTTATTAACATTTATACTTATGAGCAATATTTTAGAATATACTGAACGCGTAATAAATAGTTTTGGCTTAAGCAATACAATTATTTCATATAAAGGAACGAAATATAAATCTGTAATTAACGATTATAACAATAAACCCATAATGTTACTGCCAACATGTTTACTTAATCCTTTACCTATCGCAAATTGTTTTAATGAAATTGAAAATATCTGCACTAAAAATCAAGAAATGCGCGATAAAATGAACGCTCTTTTCAATTTCGGTGATAGAAGAAAAAAATTAAGTAAAGAAGAAATTAATTTTCTTATGAAATTTAATTCAGAATTTAGAAATGCAATAATAAAAGCATACAAAGAGTTTAATATTCGACCTTATGACTTTGATGTTGATCCTGTTGGTGAATATATTTGGTATATTACAGCTAAAGAATATGTAACTAAATTTCCTATCCAATTAGCGCTACCATTTGAAGTATCTATAAATGAAATTTTTAATTTAGTAGAACAAATTTGTATGCATTTTAAAAAATTAATAGAAGTAAATGGTTTATGCAAATTATTGTATGATGACGATCTAAAACCAAAACATGAAGGTGCTGCACAGTTATTATTTTTTGGTATATGTGATGGATATTGCATAGCCAATAATATAGATATATCTAGAGAATCAAATAATGGCCGAGGACCAGTAGATTTTAAATTTTCAAAAGGTTATCAGGATAAAGTTATAGTAGAAGTAAAATTAACATCAAACCCGCAACTAAAACATGCACTTGAAATACAAATTCCAATTTATATGCAGCAAGAAAATATAAAAAAAGCAATCTATTTAATTATTGAAAACGGACATCAAAAAGCACTTGATAATTTTATTAAATTTTACAAAGAGCAATCAAAAGAAGTTAAAGATAAAATAGCTGTAATTATAATTGATGGTAAGCCACAAAAATCAGCAAGTAAAGCATGATAATTTTATATATTTAACTTATTTTAAAGGGGGAGGGTATGCTTGAGGTAGTGTTTTCGGACAGCGCGAAAGGCTCAATGAGCATGGCGATAAAACAGGATAAAGAAAACTTTTATAACCATGATGTAGTATGTATCGGGTTAAATTTGGATATAGGCGATATTTCAGGGACTATTGACGGTGTAGAGCGTAAAAAAGAATTTGTAAGAGTGTTCAGTTCCGTTAAGTTTAAAGATGAGGAAATTGAGCAGTTTTTTAATATGCAGCGTGACGATTACGAAAAATTAATACGCTGCGCAAAAGACAGAGAGAGCATAAGAGTATGGAAAAGCAATGCGGCTTTTTCAGCGTGCGCATACGCTTTCGTTTGTTACACGCTTAAAGATATTGACTGCGACATAAGAGAAGTAACATTGCCTGAATTCTTTGATATATCTCGTGACACTATTAAGCAATGCGCCGACTGGGGAGAAATTGCGCCGGATGAGTTTAAACAATTTCTGCATTCAGAGAAAAAAATTTCAGATGCGGAAAAAAGATATCAAAGCAATATTTGGGATAGCCTGAAGAAAGAAAACGCACCGCTGCGCGCTGTTGTGAACGGAAAGCTTATTTCTGTCTGTGAGGATTTTTACGATCATTTGATTATAAAACATATACCAAAAGATAGTTTTGTTATGGCAAGGCTTATAGGAACAGTGCTTGGAAGTTACTCTTTAGGGGTAAGCGACGGGTGGTATGCGCTGCGCATTAATAAGATGATTGATGAAAATAAACTTCAAGTTGTTTTGCGTAAAGATAAGTCCTATCCGTACGGTGCGGTGTTACAAAAAAGAGATTGATTTAATGTTTTATAAAATTTAAAAAGGCAGTGTAATAACTGCTATTTTTAATTCATGTAGGTTAATGAAATTTATAAAATAAATAAACAAAATAAAGCTCAATCCTTGATAAATACTATATAAATGTATTGAAGTTATAAAAGCAATATGCTAATATTACTACATAGCGAACAAGCGAACAAATATATTAAAAATGCGGAGGAATAAATATGAAAATTACGAAAATTGATGTTTTTCAGGTAAACAGCTCCGATGATCCTATTTGGAAACCAGTGCTTTGCCGTATATATACGGATGAAGGCATATACGGAGACGGCGAAGCCGCAATGGCTTACGGAGTAGCATCATCAGGAGCGTTCGGCATGGTGCAGGACCTTGCCAATTACATAATGGGCATGAATCCGTTGGAAAACGAAGTAATATGGCAGAAAATGTACCGCTCAACATTCTGGGGGCAAAACGCAGGCGGAGTTTTCACCGCCGCTATGAGCGCTATTGACATGGCTTTGTGGGATATAAGAGGAAAATATTATAATACTCCGATATATATGCTGCTTGGAGGAAAACTGCGAGATAACATACGTTGTTATGCTTCTCAGCTGCAATTCGGCTGGCAGGACAGTATGGGCGCAATGTTTTCAATTGACGATTACATTTGGGCGGCGAAAGAAGCAGTTAAACAAGGATATGACTGCATTAAAGTAGACTTTTTATGGTTTAAACCCGAAGGCGGCAAATACAGCGAAGGCGAGCGCACGACAATACTTCATCCCAAAACTATGGAAGTAGTACTTCAGCGCCTAAAAGCAATGCGTGAAGCCGTAGGACCGTATGTGGATATTATTATGGAAAACCACTCGTTTACAGACGCGCAGTCGGCAGTTCAGCTTGCCAGAGCGGTGGAACCTTATAATATATACTATTTTGAAGAACCAAACACACCTGATGCTCATACAGCAAAATACATCAGCGAAAAGACAAATATTCCTATTGCTAACGGAGAGAGAATTTTTACAAGATGGCAGTACGCGAAATTTTTCCAAGAAAATACAATGCAGGTAGCACAGCCCGACATAGGAACTTGCGGCGGAATTACGGAAGTTAAAAAAGTCTGCGACCTTGCGTATATTTACGACGTTGCCGTACAGGTGCATGCCTGCGGAAGCCCGTTATCAACCGCTGCGGCGCTGCATGTTGAGGCGGCAATACCGAATTTCATAATACACGAACATCATATAGTAAACTTAACGCCTGCTAATAAGAGACTATGCAAATACGACTATCAGCCGGAAAACGGTAAATACAAAATACCCGAAAAACCCGGCCTTGGCAATGAATTATCCGATTATGTGCTCAATGAATGCACTAAAGTGAGCATTGAAAGCAATAAATTCGCATGGTAATATTTTATATATCAAAACTAAACTAAAATGCGTAAAAAACGCTTTAAACGAGTAAAATAGATTTATCATAAAATAAAAGACTCAAGGCGGTAAAAGGCTTTGAATCTTTTATTTTAATTAATTACGGTTGATTATTAAAAGCATTTAAAATATAATTTAAAAATATATTGCAAAAGGCAGACTATACGGATGGCAGAAAAAAATAAGATGAAAATTGAGAAAATATCTGTAGTTGACCAAGTGGTTGACGAAATTAAGCAGACCATAATAAGCGATAAATACAAAGCGGGAGACAAACTGCCTTCCGAGACGGAAATGGCGCAGTTGTACGGAGTGAACCGTCTAAGCGTTCGAATGGCTTTTCAGAAGCTCAATACACTCGGTGTTATTGAGACAAAAGTAGGTGACGGTTCGTACGTAAGAGATTTTTCAATGTACCCGATAATTAATGAGATTGTGGATTTTTATAACGGTGAGGACAGATTAGAGGAAATTCAGCAGATGCGCAGGTTATTGGAACTGGAATGCGTTGCGCTGGCGATGAAGCTTGCGACAGATGATGAAAAAGATGAATTAAAACGATGTCTTGACAGATATCATAAAATTCGTGATTTAATGCTTAGCAGCGAAAGCGAATCGCTTTTTGAGCAGACTATTGACGCTGATTTAGAATTTCACTCTCAAATTGTTAAAATGTCGCATAACCGCTTATATGAAGAAATATATTATATGGTGCAAAAGCTAATTCGCTCGCATATTTCGACACTTATGAAAAAAAGGCGGATATGGATGAGGCAGCTGGGTAATGAGCTTCGTGACGGTCATGACTATATATATGAAGAAATCTGCAACGGAAATATTTCAGCGGCGCAAAAGTTGATTGACGAAATGCTGGATATCATACCGCCGCAAGGCCAGCCCGAACAATAAATATAATTTTAAACAATAAAAAATACCTTTTAATTTAAAAGGTATTTTTGTTATATTTATATATTTTTACAGATTATATCAGCGATTCTTTCCGAAGCGTGCCCGTCGCCGTATGGGTTAGAGGCATGGCTCATTTTTAAATATTCATCCTTATCAGTTAGAAGCTGTTTAAAATTATTATATATTTCATCTTCGTATGTGCCCACCACTTTAAGCGTGCCTGCATCTACTCCTTCAGGCCTTTCAGTAGTATCGCGAAGCACCAGCACCGGTTTTCCAAGAGACGGCGCTTCTTCCTGAATTCCGCCGCTGTCTGTAAGTATTAAATACGCCCTTGACATGAAGTTATGGAAGTCCAAAACATCCAAAGGCTCTATTATTTTTATTCTTTCGCAGTCACCGAAAATTTTATCTGCAGACTGTCTGATAACGGGATTTAAATGCACGGGGTATACGACTTTTATATCAGGAGTTTGGATTACAACTTTTTTTATTGCTTTAAAAATTCTTTCCAAAGGATCGCCTATATTTTCTCTTCTATGAGCCGTCATTAAAATCAACCTGCTGTTTTCAGCCCAGGAAAGAACAGGGTGAGAATAATCTGTTTTTACTGTTGTTTTTAAAGCGTCTATAGCTGTGTTGCCCGTTACATAAATAGTACCTGCATTTTTGCCTTCGTTTAATAAATTTTGTTTTGCCTCTGTAGTAGGCGCAAAATGATATTTAGCAATAAGACCAACGGCTTGACGATTGAATTCTTCCGGAAAGGGTGAATATATGTTATTTGTTCTAAGACCCGCTTCAACGTGCCCGACAGGAATTTTTAAATAAAAGCATGTAAGAGCGGTGACAAACGTAGTTGTTGTATCACCGTGAACCAAGACTAAATCGGGTTTTTCATTTTCCAATATTTCTTTAATGCCTACAAGAATATTATCAGTGATGTCAAATAGGGTTTGCTTATTTTTCATTATGCAAAGGTCGTAATCAGGCACAACATTAAAACAATCAAGAACCTGAGCAAGCATTTGACGATGCTGTCCGGTTACGCATACTTTTATATCAAGCTCCGGTCTTTGTTTAAGCTCTTTGATTAACGGGCACATTTTAATCGCCTCAGGTCTTGTTCCGAAAACTAACATTATTTTATACATACTAAACCTTTGTAAACGGCAAACCGCCGTTTGAAATTCTTTCCGATTTATTTGTCTTTGTTTATGATTTATATATTTAGATTTATATTTATTTAATTACATATTTTATTATATTATTAAATAAATTTCGATTTTTATTTACATTTTTCTTAAAACCTATAATATACTATAATAAGATAGTTTATGTGTCAATAATTAAATTATATTGCAGCCATTATTTGTAAATGGGCATATACTTTTAATAAAAAATAATAAATATTGCAAAATATAGTCAAATAATATATACTATAAATTTAGAAATTAGATTGTAAAAATTAAGTTAAATTTAATTATCTAAGAAGGGACTTTGGTAAAAAGTTATTGAAAGTCAGTAAATAATCAGACAAGCTAAAAGCTACTTGACATATGCAATAATCAGCCGAAACTGGATATTGACCAGAGACAATAGAGATTAAGAATTAAATATTTTTCAATGCTTATGCATTATTTGTAAATAATAATATTTTAGAACAATTATGACTTTAATTTAATTTGTAACTAATTGGGGAAGTTAAAATGGAGAATTTTTTATTAAGTTTTACAGCAGTATTTCAAATTTCAGTATTTGCAATATCTTTATATTTTATAATACTTGCTTTCTTCGGGATTTATAAAAGAAAGACAAAAAAAATATACGAACCCGAAAAATCTTTCGCGCTGCTTGTAGCCGCTCATAACGAAGAGGCGGTTATAGCAAACATAATCGAAAGTCTAAATATGCTTGATTATCCGAAAGAATTGTACGATATCTTTATAATTGCGGATAATTGCAATGATAAGACGGCAAGCATAGCAAGAAAGCTTAAGGTAAAAGTTTTTGAAAGATTTAACACAAGTAAAGTAGGAAAAGGCTATGCGCTTGAGTGGATGTTTGATAAAATTTTTAATATGGAAAAAAAATACGACGCTGTTGCTATATTTGATGCGGATAATATAATATCAAAGAATTTCTTAACCGAAATGAATAATAAGATGATGGAAGGCTATAAAGTAGTACAAGGTTATTTGGACAGCAAAAATCCTAGCGACTCGTGGATTACTCAGTCTTATTCAATTTCATTCTGGACAGCAAACAGGATATTCCAGCTCGCAAGAAACAACATAGGGCTTACCAATCAGCTGGGCGGCACGGGATTTATTGTTGAAACTGATATACTTAAGAAAATAGGATGGGGAGCTACGTGCCTTACGGAGGACTTGGAATTTACATGCAAGCTTGTTTTAAACGGCTATAAAGTAGGCTGGGCTCATGACGCGGTTGTATATGATGAAAAGCCGCTAACTCTAAAGCAGTCATGGAACCAAAGGAAACGCTGGATGCAAGGTTTTTCTGATGTGGCGTCAAGATATTTTTTCCCGCTTATGAAAAACGCTTTCACAAAATGCGATTTTGTATCCTTTGACTGTGCGTTATATTCGATACAGCCATTCATAACATTGCTGCTTGGACTGTCGCTGCTGCTTACTGTTTTGCAGAACAATAACGAGCACGGGCTTAATATTTTCGTTATTAACAACTTACTTCCCGGATACATATGGAAAGCTTTCAGCATTTTCCAATTCTTATTTACACCGTTTATAATGATTCTAGAGAAAAAAATACGAAAATCCCTCTTTGTATTTTTAAGTTTGTATTCTCTGAATATTATTTTCTCAAGCATGATAATCGGAGTACATCCGCCTTTTATAGAAACGGCAATAGAAAACGCAGTATATATAGCTATATGCATTTTAATCACCTATGTGATATTAGGCAAGAAACAAGCTAAACTGTTTATTTGGTACATTTTATACGGCGTATATACGCTTACATGGATTCCTATAACGCTTCAAGGAATTGTAAACAAAAACAAAAAAGAATGGAGCCACACTAAGCATACAAGAGCTATAAGTATTCACGAAGTTACCGAATACGAGAAAAACGCTTAGCGGAGATTAAATAAAAATTAAAATTTGCAGCATTATGCTGCATTTTTTATGTTTTGTTAAATATGGGGATATTTTATGAAGTTTTGGAAGATAATTTGATTTATAATATATTTTATTATGTTTAGATAAATTATTTTAAGAAATTTGTAAGATTCCAGCTTAAAAATTGTAAGTTTTATATAGTATTTTAAGTCTTAACATAAAGCAAACAAAAAGCGTATATAGAAATTAATATCAAAGCTAAAACCAGACTGGAGAATAAAAAACTATATATGAGGCAGAACAAATTTATAATAAATTTAAAAGAACATTACCCGGCGTTTATAGTCATGTTGTTAATAACTATTTTAAGCTTTTCAGCTATGAAAAAGCTGGGCGTGGAATACACGCTGTATAGCGATGATTTTTCGTATGTTCTCGCAGGCATAGAATTTGCACACAGCGGAACTATTACTATGAACAATTCCATTAGCGCGCTTGTCATGCCCGGAATGCCCTTTTTTATAGGCATATATTCTCTGATTTTCGGACAAGGAATACAGCTTTGGATTGCGCTTAAAATAACATGGATTATTATGGGGGCACTGACAGCTTGGTTTGTATACAAGTCAGTACGTATCTTCTCACCTCGCTGGTGCGCAATTTGTGCTATGTGCCTTCTCATGACTCCTGATTTTATATGGGGCAATAATCTTATTCTTACAGAAACGCCTTTTATGCTTATGCTTTCAATTATGATTTATGAGACTTTTATGATGGCTAAAGATAAGAAATGGAGGCATTTTATATGGGAAACGGCGGCATTTTTCGTAGCATTGATGCTTAAAGCGAACATAGGGCTTTATCCGCTGTTCGCTCTTGTTTATCTTATAATTAAAAAATATCCGATAAAAAAGCTATTGCTTCAAGGACTTATTTTAATAATAGTTGTATGCACCTTTGTTGTGCCTTGGAGTATGAGAAACTATAAAATATATGACGCATTTATACCGCTTACTTTCGGTTCGGGAAATCCTGAACTGCTCGGAACATATCAGGGGTACGGGTATCCTGATGACAATTTAGATTACGAAACATATGTTAATGTGCCGATGCGCGAATTTATGAAAAAATATGAGAATGCTGAAGGCACAATTGAGCCGCAAATAAAATGGTACACAGACCAGATAAGAGACAGCCTGAAAGCAGAATACAGAAAATCGGTATGGTGGCATACTAACCCGAAATCAATGCTAATATCTTATTTCATAATAAAACCGAGAAACATGATATTTCATAATGTGTTTTGCTGGGAAGAGCTGTTTAAAAACGCAAACCAATTTACTTTTAAAATAAGATATATCGAAATGACTATAATATTATTAGGCATATTGATATCGCTTGCAAATAAGAAATTAAGAAAAGAATATTTGTTTCTGTGTATATTGTATATTATAAACATTTACCTATACGCATCTACATTTGCATTTGACCGTTACGCCCAGCCGTTTTTGGCAATACGCTTTGTTGCATTCGGTTTTTCACTATATCAGATAAAAATGCTGCTTGCGCAGACATGGAAAGAATATGTAAGAAAAGATCAGCTTTCACATACGAAAAATTAACAATTAAGAGTATTATAAAAAGCATATATTAAATTATATAAATATATGCTTTTTAATTGTGCTAAAAATAATATTTGATTACAGTTTTATCTGTGATAATATATATTACATATAACTGTAATGGAAAGCAATTGTAATTATTGAGAAAAAGGAGAGAATTTATGGCAATTATAGGAATGTTTATAAGCGTTGCTGCCTTTCTGATTTTCTTCATGTTTTTTGGCTTGATGGCAAACAGCGGATTTTTAAGCTTGATAATGGCAGCAACGGCAATTACCGGCTTTGTGCTTGCGGCAATAGGATACGACAAAAGTTATAAAATATCTAAAAAAGGTATTCAGGCTCAAAAAGATAAACTTAAGATGATTATAAGTTTATATCTATCATTTGCAGTAGCGTTATATGCTTTTAATCTTTTATTCAGGCGACCTGCTACTATATATTTTGTAGCGGCTCTTCCGTATTTTTTAGCTATATTAGTATTGTTAATATTAATAGGAGTTATAATGACATTAATAAAAATCGGCGCGGCAAAAAGAACATTAACTACTGAAACTAAAAGCGCGGTTCCAACCTTTACAGCATCTGCAAAGTTCTGCAGAAAGTGCGGCGGCTGTGTTGACGACAAAATGAAATTTTGCATAAAATGCGGAGCAAAAATCGAAGAAGCTGAAAATATTGATAACAC
>JAAZOI010000260.1 GCA_012797825.1 Eubacteriaceae bacterium
ATATGAGCAAACAAGATGTAATAGAACTTGAAGGTACTGTTACAGAAGCCATGCCCAATACAATTTTTAAGGTAAGACTGGAAAACAACCATGAAATTACTGCCCATATTTCCGGCAAACTCAGGATGAATTATATCAGGATACTGCCGGGAGATAAAGTGATAGTGGAATTATCGCCTTATGATTTGACAAAAGGCAGAATTACATGGCGCGGTAAAAGCAAATAAAAGGAGGTAGCCAAAATGAAAGTCAGACCGTCGGTAAAACCGATATGCGAAAAATGCAAGATTATAAAACGAAAAGGCAAAGTTATGGTTATTTGCGAAAAACCTAAGCACAAACAAAAACAAGGATAATTTAAACTGTTAATGAAAATAAAACGAGGTGCGGCTGAGTAGAATTACTAACCTTGTTTTAATATATAAAAATTATTTCATAAATTATATTTAAACTAACAAACGGAGGTGCAACTGCTAATGGCGAGAATAGCCGGAGTAGACTTACCAAGAGATAAAAGAGTTGAAGTAGGGCTTACCTATATATACGGTATCGGCCTTAAAACTTCTCAGAATATACTTAAACAAACAGGGATTAATCCAGACACCAGAGTTAAAGATTTAACTGAAGATGAAGTTAATAAACTCAGGGTGATTATTGATCAGCAATGCGTAGTAGAAGGCGACTTACGTAGAGAAGTTCAGCTTAATATTAAGCGTCTTATGGAAATCGGCTGTTATAGAGGCCTTAGACACAGAAAAGGTCTTCCTGTAAGAGGACAAAAGACAAAAACTAACGCAAGAACGCGAAAAGGTCCGAAGAAAACTGTAGGAAGAAAGAAAAAGTAAAGGAGGGCGACTATAATGGCAGTTAAAAAGACAACTACTAAAACAAGAAGAAAAAAAGTTAAAAAGAATATAGAACGCGGTCAGGCGCATATAAAGTCAAGTTTCAATAACACTATTGTAACTATATCTGATGTTGCCGGCAATGCTATATCATGGTCAAGTTCGGGAGAACTCGGATTTAAAGGTTCCAGAAAAAGCACTCCTTTTGCAGCGTCTGCAGTGGCTGAAGAAGCAGCTAAAAGAGCAATGGAACACGGACTTAAAACAGTTGATGTATTTGTAAAAGGTCCGGGTTCGGGAAGAGAAAGTGCAATTAGAAGCCTTCAGGCGGCAGGTCTTGATATTACATCAATAAAAGATGTAACGCCTATTCCTCATAACGGATGCAGACCGCCTAAACGCAGAAGAGTGTAATAAGGAGGATATGATAAATGGCTAGATATACAGACGCTTCATGCAGACTTTGCAGAAAAGAAAAAATGAAGCTCTTTCTTAAGGGTGATCGCTGCTATTCTGTAAAATGTGCTATTGACAGACGAGGCACAGCTCCGGGACAGCACGGAACAAAAAGAACAAAATCAAGCGAATACGGACTTCAGCTTCGTGAAAAACAGAAAGCTAAGAGAATATACGGCGTACTTGAAAAACAATTCAGCAAATATTTTGATCTTGCTGAAAAACAGCAGGGTGTTACAGGGGAAAATCTTTTAAGAATACTTGAAAGCAGATTGGATAATGTAGTTTATCGCATGGGTTTTGCATCATCAAGAAAAGAAGCAAGACAGTTAGTGCTTCACGGACATTTTTTGGTTAACGGAAAGAAAGTAAATATTCCTTCATTTTTGACCAAAGAATCTATGGTAATTACGGTTAAAGACGCAAGCAAAAAAAGCCCGAAATTTAAAATTTTGGCTGAAGCTTTAAGCGGAAGAATTATACCTAAATGGCTTGATGTTGATGCGGAAAATATGACAGGTAAAGTTGTACTTTTACCGAGTCGCGATGATATTGATTTAGAAATCAAAGACAACTTAATAGTAGAGTACTACTCTAAGTAGTATTGACCCCATAGATATAAGATAAATTACGGAGGGGTAAAAATGATACAATTTGAAAAACCGAGAATTGAGATTGAACACTTAAATGAAGAGGGAACATACGGTGAATTTATAGTAGAACCGTTGGAGAGGGGATATGGTATAACGCTTGGTAATTCACTGAGAAGGATAATGCTGTCGTCGCTTCCGGGAGCGGCCGTTACTAAAGTAAAAATAGACGGAATCTTACATGAGTTTTCAGTAGTGCCCGGCGTTAAAGAAGACGTGGTGCAGATTATTCTGAACATGAAAAAGCTGGCAGTTAAACTGCTTGGCGAAGAAGATACTGCAGTTGCTTATATAAGAGCAAAAGGCGAATGCGAAATAACTGCTGCGGATATAGAAGCGAGCAGCGATGTTGAAATTGTAAACAAAGATTTGCATATAGCGACTCTTACAAGCGAAGGCGAGCTTAATATAGAACTCACTATAGCTAAAGGCAGAGGATATACGCCTGCAGAAAAAAATAAAGATTACAGAGATACCATTGACACATTACCCGTTGACTCTATTTTTACGCCTGTTAAAAAAGTAAATTTTAATGTTAAAGATACTCGCGTAGGCAACATAACAGATTTGGACAGTTTAAGAATTAATATTTGGACAAACGGTACAATTACTCCGAAAGCGGCTATTTCGCTTGCGGCAAAAGTTTTAAATGACCATCTAAAAATGTTCATAAATCTTGAGTCACAAGTAAGCGACATGGAAATACTCATTGAAAAAGACGAGAATAAAAAAGAAAAAATTCTTGAAATGTCTATCGAAGAGCTGGAGCTTTCTGTCCGTTCAAATAATTGCTTAAAGCGGGCAAATATAAATTATGTATCGGAACTTACTGAAAAAACTGATGAAGAAATGATGAAAATCAGAAATTTAGGCAGAAAATCGTTAAATGAAATTAAACAGAAATTAGACGAAATGGGCCTTAAATTTAAGAAAAGCAACGAATAAAAGGAGGGATTACATTGGCAGGTTATAAGAAATTAGGTCGCCCTTCTGATCAAAGGCGAGCAATGCTGAGAAATTTGGTTACAGATTTCTTTAAATACGGACAATTAACAACAACGCTTGACAGAGCAAAGGAAACCGGCAAAATTGCAGAAAAAATGATAACGCTCGGAAAACAAAATACTCTTCACACAAAACGTCAGGCGCTTGGCTATATAACGGACAGGGCTGTGGTTACGAGATTGTTTAACGAAATAGCACCGGCAAATGCCAACAGACAAGGCGGTTATGTTCAGATTTTTAAGCTGGGGACTAGAAAAGGGGACGGCGCAGAAATGGCCATCCTCAAACTAACCGAAAGCAGTGCAATAGTAAAAAAAGGGGAGTAGCTGTAGCTGCTCCTTTATTAAAATCCGGAGAAAATTATGCAGAAAGCTATACAAGTAAAAAATCTCTGCTATAAATATCAAAAAGACGAAGAAGAATTAACAGCAATATACGATATGTCTTTTGACGTATATGAGGGTGAGTTTTTGGCTATTATCGGCCACAACGGAAGCGGGAAAAGTACGCTTGCAAAACTGCTTAACGGCATTATTAAGCCGTCAAGCGGGGACGTGCTGGTATACGAAATGAATACTAAAGATGAAGATAAAATATGGGATATACGTCAAAAAGCAGGAATTGTGTTTCAGAACCCGGATAACCAGATAGTCGCAACGATAGTTGAGGAAGACGTGGCGTTCGGTCCTGAAAATTTAGGCGTAGAACAGAAAGAAATAAGAAAAAGAGTAGATGAGGCATTGGAAACTGTCAAAATGTCGCAGTATAAAGACAGAAAACCTCATCAGCTTTCGGGCGGGCAAAAGCAGAGAATAGCTATTGCAGGAATACTTGCCATGCAACCAAAGTGCATAATCTTTGATGAGGCGACGGCAATGCTTGACCCTTCGGGCAGAGACGAAGTGCTTTCGTGCATTAGGCATCTTAATAAAGAAAACAAAACGACTATATTATATATAACGCATTATATGGAAGAAATAGTTGACGCGGACAGAATAATTGTTTTAAACAAAGGCGAAATTGCGATGCAGGGAACGCCTAAAGAGATATTTTCTCAGGTAGAGCCTCTGCAGCAGCTGCAGCTTGATGTGCCTAATATTACAAAACTGGCATATATGCTCAAAAAAGAAGGAATCAATATACCAGACGGAGTGCTTACGGTAGATGAGATGGTGGGTTGCATATGTCGTTGAAATTATTACATGTATCGCATATTTACGCTAAAGACACGCCTTTTGAATTCGCCGCGTTAAAAGATATAAACATTAGCATTGATAAAACAGAATTTATAGCGATTATAGGCCATACAGGCTCGGGGAAATCGACTTTGGTTCAGCATATGAACGGACTTCTGCTGCCGACAAGCGGGACAGTATTTATTGACGATGTAGATATAACTCAGAATAAAACAGACCGCTTTAACGCAAGAAGAAAAGTGGGACTTGTGTTTCAGTATGCTGAACACCAGCTGTTTGAAGAAACTATTTTTAAAGATATTGCATTCGGGCCTAAAAATTTAAAGCTTACTAACGAAGAAATAGAAATGCGTGTTAGTGAAGCTATGGAGCTTGTAGGGCTTAATTATGAAGAATATAAAGACCGTTCTCCGTTTGACATATCGGGCGGACAGATGAGAAGGGTTGCTATAGCCGGCGTTTTATCGATGAAACCGGACATTATAATTCTTGACGAGCCCACAGCAGGACTTGATCCGCTGGGCAAAAAAGAAATATTAAACAGCATTTACCAGCTTTATAAGACGCACAATATAACTGTTATTTTAGTAAGCCACAATATGGAAGAAGTAGCGCAGATGGCGGAACGTATTATAGTTATGCGCCAGGGCGGCATTATTATGGATGCCGCGCCTGCTAAAGTTTTCAGCCAGGCTGAAAAGCTTGAAGAAATCGGTCTGCGGGCGCCTGATATAAGTTATTTAATGAAAGAGCTTAAAAAGCATGGGCTTGATGTGGATGATAAAATATTTACATTATACGGCGCAAATGAAGAATTGCTAAAACTGTATAAAAGGGGGGGTATAAATGTTTAAAGACATTACTATCGGACAATATTATCCCGCCAATTCGCCAATACATGATTTGGACCCCCGTACAAAGATAGTTTATACATTTGTATATATAATAGTGCTGTTTTTCGCAAATAATATTGCAGGTTACGCAATAGCTCTTTTGTTTTTGGCACTGCTTATATATTTATCTAACATACCATTAAAATTTGTTTTTAAAAGTGTTAAGGCTATAATAATAATAATTTTAATAACGGTAATTTTAAACGTTTTTGTAACTCCCGGCTATATATTATTTAAAATAGGACCGTTAAAGGTAACAGATGCAGGGCTAATAAACGCAGCGTTTATGGCGGTAAGGCTTATAATGCTTATTATAGGCACATCAATTATGACGCTTACGACATCACCTATATCGCTTACGGACGGTATGGAATACTGCATGAGAAGAATACCCGGAATGCGCGCTTACGCTCATGAGCTTGCCATGATGATGACTATTGCTTTAAGGTTTATTCCCACGCTCATGGAAGAAGCCGATAAAATAATGAAAGCGCAGAAAGCAAGAGGCGCGGATTTTGAAACAGGCGGAATATTTAAAAAAGCGAAAAGCGTAGTGCCAATATTGGTGCCTCTTTTTATAGGATCATTCAAGAGGGCAGACGAGCTTGCTATGGCTATGGAAGCAAGGTGCTACAGAGGCGGAGAAGGCAGAACAAGGCTTAACGAGCTTACTTATCAAAAAGGAGACACAGTTGCGTATATTGTAACTGCTGTTATGACGGCGATGATTATAGCGAGCAGATTTTTGTTGCTATTAAATATTCCTATGAAATAACAGAGGATGGCAGTATGCGCAATATTCAATTGATTATAGAGTATGACGGCAGCAATTACTGCGGATGGCAGAGACAGAATAACGGAATATCAATACAGCAGAAAATAGAAGAAGCTCTGGAAATTATTTCCGGGGAAAAGTTAAGCATAACAGGCGCGGGAAGAACGGACGCGGGAGTTCACGCTTACGCTCAAAGCGCTAATTTTTATACAGAAAGCAAAATACCGATAGACAAATTTCCGTTTGCTGTTAACTCCGCATTGCCTTCGGACATTGCAGTAATAAAGGCTTATGAACGGGATGAAAGCTTTAACAGCAGATACAGCGCGATAGAAAAAACATATATATACAAAATTTATAACAGAAGAATACCATCTCCGTTTTACGCAAGATACGCATATCATTGCCCTGTTGATATAAATATAGAAAAAATGATAATGGCATCAAAGCAAATTATCGGAAAACACGACTTTACATCATTTATGGCAACAGGCGGACAAGTAAAATCAACTGTAAGAGACGTATATGATATAGATATATATAAAGAAGGCGATATTATCACAATAAGCGTGCGCGGAAACGGATTTTTATACAATATGGTGCGCATAATATCCGGAACTTTACTATATGCGGGAATTGGCAAAATTGACCCTTCAGATATTGAGAAGATAATAGACAGTAAAGACAGAACGCTGGCAGGAATAACGCTTCCCGCCTGCGGATTATACCTTAAAGAGATAGTATATTAAGCAAAAAAATTATTGACAAGAAATGCAATATTTTATAAAATAACATTTGGCATTATATATTCCCAAAGCCCCGGGAATGTCATAAATACCACAATTATTATGGAGGAGCATAATGTTAACTAAGACAACATCAATTGCTAAGCCTGAAAATATCGACAGAAAATGGTATGTAGTTGACGCGGAAGGTTTGACGCTCGGAAGAATGGCTACGCAGATTGCAGCTGTTTTAAGAGGAAAAAACAAACCGTGCTTTACGCCTTTTATCGATACCGGAGACTTTGTAATTGTTATAAATGCCGATAAAGTAGTACTTACCGGCAACAAATTAGAACAAAAATATTATTACACGCATTCACAATATCCCGGCGGTTTTAAAGCGGTGCAATATAAGCATTTAATGGAAAAGAAACCGGTGTTTGTAGTTGAGAAAGCTATAAAGGGAATGCTTCCGAAAAACAGACTTGGCAGAGCTATGTTTAAAAAACTTAAAGTTTATGCAGGAAGCGAACATCCTCATGCAGCGCAAAAACCTGAAAAAATGGAAATTAAGGCTTAGGGAGGAGATAGGAATATGGCAGATCAAGTATTAGCTACAGGAAGAAGAAAAACATCAGTTGCAAGAGTTATACTCAGGCCGGGCACAGGCAATTTTACGATAAATAAAAGAGATATTGATCAATACTTTGGAATGGAAACACTCAAAGTAGTTGCAAAACAAGCTCTTACGCTTACAAACACAAATAATAAATTCGACGTTTTAGTAAATGTTACAGGCGGCGGATTTACAGGTCAGGCAGGAGCAATCAGACACGGCGTTTCACGTGCGCTTGTTAAAGCTGATGATACCTTAAAAGCTGAACTTAAAAAAGCGGGCTTTTTAACAATAGACCCCAGAATGACAGAAAGAAAGAAATACGGTCTCAAAAAAGCAAGAAGAGCGCCGCAATTCTCAAAACGTTAATAATAAAAATACAGAATTATTTAAACCTTGCAAAATGTTTTTGCAAGGTTTTTATTTTAAAATAGCACAGAATATTTAGAATTGAAATGTATATAGAGAAGGTTTATTATATAATTAGAAATATAAATTATAGAGGAATATAGATGACAAATAAGGCATTTAAAGAGGCAATGATTAGAGGCTTGGGAAGATGTGTTATTGAATTAGATGATAATGATAATATAGAGAAATATCGCGATATTGTTTTATGGGGATGTCTTAATAATTTGAGCTATGATACTCAATGCGAGGGCACAAGAAGCGAATATATGTATGTTTTGCAAAGCAAATTTGAGGATGATTTTTTTGAGATAAAAATTATTGAAAAATTTATAGAGGGAACAAAGGATTCATGGCTATTTGAGCACTATGCTAACATGCTATATTTGTTTGCTCTTGACGGAAGTGAAAAATCACATAATGCTTTATATCTTAAATATGATGAGATATTTAGTAAGCTTAACAATATTAAACGATATATTAGGTCCACAGAATTACAGGAACAATTTGAATGGCTATGCATTTGGCTTGTTCAACTTGATAATATGACTGCTTTTAAAAGAATTGTTTCTGATATTGGAGGGGCATACCAAAAAAATCCTAAATTAGCAGATTATAGTACA
>JAAZOI010000261.1 GCA_012797825.1 Eubacteriaceae bacterium
CCGTGACATCATCTTCTGTTTTAGTAAACAAATCAACTTCCGACACTACGGATATTGCATAAAGCGCTTCACCGCGAAAACCAAGAGAAGATATGCTTTCAAGGTCATGCTCCGAGCTTATTTTACTCGTGCTGTGGCGCATAAAAGCAAGCTCTATATATGCTTTGCCTATACCGCATCCGTTGTCTTCAACTGATATTTTGTTTTTGTCAATGTTTATGATAATATTGTCAGCGCCTGCGTCAAGCGAGTTTTCTATAAGTTCTTTTACAATGTTTAAAGGCCGCGAGATAATTTCACCTGCGGCTATTTTTGATATTACGTTATCTTCTAATACTTTAATTTCGCTCAAAGTTTATTCTCCAAGATTTTTCTTCAGTTCGTTTAATATATTAAGCGCGTCAAGTGGAGTAATGCTGTTTACCTGCAGGTTTTTTATTATTTCAATCGCGTTTTCTTCATTTTCATTTAATTTAGCGTTATCCGACGAGTACGCGCAGTATATATTTGATTCAAGCAGGCTGTCAATTATTTCCCCGTGGTCTTTTCGCTCAAGGCTTTGCAAAATTTCGGCCGCCCGCGCTATGATATTGTTTGGTATTCCCGCAAGCCGCGCTACTTCTATACCATAGCTTTTATCAACTATTCCTTCCTCGATTTTTCTCAGGAATATAACGCCGCTGTCTTTTTCAACAGCCCGTATGCAGAGATTAATAATCCCGTTTCGCTGACCTAATTGCGTAAGTTCATGATAATGTGTTGCAAACAACGTTTTCGCGCCGAGCAGTTCCGCGCTTGCAATATATTCGCACACAGCCCATGCTATAGACATTCCGTCGTATGTGCTTGTGCCGCGCCCTACCTCATCAAGTATTATTAGGCTGTCTTTAGTGGCGTTTTTTAAGATGTTTGCAACTTCGCTCATCTCGACCATAAAAGTGCTTCTGCCTGTGAGTAAATCGTCGCTTGCTCCTACACGGGTGAATATCCTGTCAACTACTGAAATTTTAGCGTATTTGGCGGGAACAAAGCTTCCGATCTGCGCCATAAGAGTTATCAGCGCGATTTGTCTTATATATGTGCTTTTGCCTGCCATATTGGGGCCGGTTATTATCTGCATATGTCTGCCTGCGTTATTTAAGTTGCACGAATTGGGTATAAATTCATTATTCTTATCTATAAGCTCTATTACGGGATGGCGGGACTCAACTAATTCAATTTCGCCGCTTCCTGTTATTTCAGGGCGGCAGTATGAGTTAATGTATGCGGTGTAAGCAAAAGAAGTAAGCACGTCTATTTCCGAGACAGCGTCTGCGGTTGCGAGTATGCGTTCAATCTGGTCATATACGCTTTGGCGAACAGACTGAAAAACTTCCTTTTCCCTGCTTATAAGTTTTTCTTCCGCAGTAAGCACGTCTGTTTCAAGCTGCTTTAATTCCTGCGTATAATAGCGCTCCGAGTTGGCAAGCGTCTGCTTTCTTATGTAGTTGTCGGGCACCATGTCAGCATACGAGTTTGTTATGTCTATATAATAGCCGAAAACTTTGTTGTATTTTATTTTAAGCGTTTTTATTTTAGTTCTTTCGCGTTCGTCTTCTTCCATTTTGGAAAGAATGCCTTGGCTGTTTTTAGCGATGTTTCGGAGTTTGTCAATGTCCTCATCATACCCGTCCTTTATTACATTGCCGTCTTTAAGGCTAATAGGCGCTGAAAAAGAAATTGATGCGTCAATTAATTGTTTTATATCGTCGAGTACGTCTATTTTATTTGAAAGTTCTTTAATAAGACTGCTTTTAGAATTTTTGGTAAGATTTTTTATATTTTTAATTCCCGTTGTTGAAGCAGATAGCATCAGCATATCCTTAGGAGAACAGCTGTCGTTGCATATGCGTGTTGAAACCCGTTTCAAATCGTATATTTTTGATAAAACGTCAGTCAGGTCGTTCATTAGAATAATATCAGACCTTATGCTGGCAACAGCTTCCTGACGGGAAATTATTTTATCGTGTTTTATTAAAGGGTTTTCTATCCAATCTTTAAGTTTGCGGCTTCCCATTGATGTTTTGCAGTTATCTAAAACCCATAATAGCGAGCCGTATTTATCGCCTGATGCCATATTTGATGTAAGCTCAAGGTTTCGCCTTGTTGATGAATCCAGAACCATAAAATCGTCCTGTGAA
>JAAZOI010000022.1 GCA_012797825.1 Eubacteriaceae bacterium
TTTCTTATCGCAGTTACTATAAGAACAACAAAACCTGCCGCTGCGAATGCATATCCGATAATGAAGAAATATGTTGTAAAAACCGAATCAGCTCCCGCTATTTCAAGTACCCCTTGAAATAAGCTGCCTGCCGCCAGAAGAGCGATGCCCGAATTGTATATGTTATAAAACAGTCTATACCCTTTATATTGGTTTATAAGAGGGAAGATTAATCTAATTAAAGCAAAAAATATCACGCCGCCGATTAATGGGTATACAAACATATAAGTCATTGCGGCTGAGCGCACACCATGTCCGAAAATCGCGTAGATGTTATCTATGGCAATTGCAGACACAGATAAGATAAAATATATCAGTATAGTCTTTTTAATTTGTTTGGTATAAATATTATTGTCAATATCGGATGCTGACAATGTTGGCACCTCTCTTTAATAACACTGAGAATATAATAGCCCAACTGTATCTTTTTTTAAAGAACTTTTTAATTTTTAGCGTATTTTTTTATACCGCTGAAAATATATTTCTTCTGTATAACATAGCTGATGAAAAACAGCATTGTATCAACAAAAATTTTAATCAGCAATATCGGCATTGAAATTATTGAAAGCAGGCTTACAAGCGCCCAGCTTGACAGCATCTGTATTAAGAATAAAGTTATATATTTTGCGAATTCTTTGCCTATGTAGTTTTTACTTTTAAAAACCCAATATTTATTTAACATAAAGTTTATATTGCCTGAAGTTACCCTTGCGATAACGGTAGAAAAGAAAATCCCTGATGTTGTCGTGCCGAATGCAAGATGCGCAAGAAAAACAAACATCGACAAATCAGTTACAGCCGACAAGACAGATGAAATACTGTATTTTATTATATTTAAATAAATTAATAATGAGTCGCGCACTGCATTGAAATGACTTGAGGAATTGTTGTCAGTATAAATAACCGATATAGGGATATTTTTTATATCAATTTTATTATTCGTTATCTCCATAAGCAAATTCATCTCATATTCATATCTTTTGCCAGGAATAGAAAGGCACAAATCCGTATAAACTGCCGGGATTCCGCGAAGACCCGTCTGAGTGTCCTTACATTGTTTACCTGTGCTCAGCAAGAATACAAGAGATGTCAGACGATTACCGAAACGAGATCTTACAGGTATATTCTTCTCACTGAAATCTCTGGTTCCGAGGATAAAGCTCTCGGGATGATTAATAAGGGAATTGGATACTTTAATAATATCACTTACATCATGCTGTCCGTCGGCATCGGCTGTAACATAGCCTGAGATATCGCTATAGTTGTCATAAGCGTATTGTATTCCGGTTTTAATAGCAGTTCCTTTGCCTTCGTTATGCTCGTGCGTGCAGACAGCGCAACTTAAGTCAGTTTCAAGTTTTTTGAAAATATATTTATATTCATCCGCGCTGCCGTCGTTTACTACTACTATTTCAAATCCTTCTTTTTTTAAGTTTTCCGCCAAATATACAAGTCTTTTATCGGGATTAAGTGCAGGTATTATAATAATAGGTTTCATATAGCAGTCTCCAAATTCTGTTTTTAGCTATTTTCCGGGTTTATTAATCTCAGGCAAAGCGGGTTGGGATTTTTATTATTATTTGTGACTTTTAAATCGCTATCCGAAAATCTTACAGCCGCATAAAGTTAGTTTTATTTTTTTAATGCAATTGTCATGACAGGCGTTTCTTATTCTTATTTTTTTATTTATAAAATATCTGATAATCTTGACAACGCAGTGGGTAAAATGTGATATTATTGTGATTTTAAACGCCGGAAAATTATTATAAATATAAAATACTGCATAAACCTTACACGTTGTTTTATAAAACTTTTACGAATTTCTTAATTTTAAAAGGAAAAAAAATAAACAATCATTTAACATGATTGTTTATTTATAAAAATTTAATATCCTATATATACAATGTCGCTTATTTCTCTCTCTGAACCGTCTGACGGATGGTTTATAACTTTACCGTTAAAATATATTGTCGCTGAACCGCCACCGTCTAAATTATACGCCCATACGCAGCCTTTATCATAAAGAATTTGTGCAAATTCTTTTAACTTAAGACCTGTGCTTGCTTTTGTTCGGCCGTCGCATACGGCGAAAACATAATGCAAAGGGGAAATTTGACCTATCGCCGTGCGGGGATTCGTTGTAGTGAATGCCGCTGATTTTGTCATTTTGTTTGCCGTAATTTTGCCGTCTTCTATAAGACCGGGTCCGAATGAGATTATCTGGCTTAATGTTCCGCTGTTTATTAAAGATTGGCTTATTTCGCTGTCGGCTTCAATTAAGAAATTACCCGATTTATCGATAAGCAGGGCGTCATATCCCGAACCTCTCGAATTGGTTCTGTATAATTTGCCGTTGCGCAGTACATAGCCATGGTCCCTAAATCCGTAATAATCTCCGTTGACTGCTAAAATAGCGTTATGCGCGCCTGCCATTTTGGATGTGATATCTTTGATATTGCGGCCGTAGGAATTTTTTGCGAACGCCGTTTTTAAATATGACGCATCTTTAAGCTGAATATCTGCAATATATATAACTGTATTATATTCTTTAAAAGTCTCAATTGTTATTTTAATATTATCATCGGAATACGAAGTATCAGTAATAATCGGAGCGGAGGGCTGTGAAGGCGGATTTTGCGAATCTGAAGCATTAGTATCTTCAGAAGTGATTACAGCTTTTGGAATTACAAATGTATCCAGCATTGCATAAGCAAAAAATAAAATTAATAATATGCTGAATACAATGGCCCATCTGTAAGGTTTTGATAAAAAGCGTTTTATTTTATTCATAAATTATTGCTTATCTTTCTGCTGCGTTATAATTTGCATTATACATTTTATTTCATTATACTTATCAAAAAATTAAAAACAACAAAATATTTCAAAATCAGACAAAATATTAATCATAATAATAAAATTTCTATATTTTTATATAAAATAAAAATCACTGTTTTAAGTTTAATAAACTTGTATAAAAAATTGCTTATTTATATAATATATGTGGCAGAAAATCAGTAATTTTATATACAAGTATAGAGGTAAGCAGTTTATGGAAAAGGTTAAAAATTTAGCTTATAAATATCGATGGTACATATTCGGGCTTTTTGTTATTATTCATTTGTTTGCGTTTTTGAACAGAGTATCGCTTGCCGCCGTGAAGTCAAGCCTTGAGCAGACTTTCGGCATTACAGCGTTTCAGTATTCAAATCTTTCGAGCGCGTTTTTTTATACATACGCAATAATGCAGATTCCCAGCGGAATACTTGCAGATACATTCGGTGCAAGAAAAACATGTTTTATCGGCGGAATAGTGATGGCTGTAGGAACAGCGCTTTTTTCAATGTCTGTAAGCTATGGAATGCTGTTTTTTTCGAGGCTGTTAATAGGGTTGGGATCAAGTGTAATATTTTTAGCTATTTTGAAAATTCAGGCGACATGGTTTGAGGAAAGACAATTCAGCAAGCTTACGGGGCTTACAAACATTTTCGGATATTCCGGCGGCGCGCTCGCGCAGGGACCGCTTGCAATTGTAATAGGAATATTTACATGGAGAGCTACTTTTTTTGTGCTCGGCATATTAATAGCGGTTCTTTCAATAGCATTATTTATCGTTGTGCGAAACAGGCCTGAAGATAAGGGATATGAGCCTATAGTAATTATTAAGCATACGGCAAAAACAGAGAATACGGGTATTCTTAAAACGCTTGCCGAGATTTTAAAATGCAGATACATGTGGCCGATTATGGTGATAAACTTCTTTATTATAGGAATAAATTTCTCGATGACAGCATGGGCGCTTCCTTATTTTAAAGATGTTTATCATTTAAGCGTAGCAAATGCAGGAATGATAACATTCTTTTATCCGATTACGGCGGCTGTTTTCGGTATCGTGTTAGGCGCAATAAGCGATAAGATTGGGCTTCGCAAGATGTTTACTGTATTCATGCTGTGCGTGCTGTGCGTACTGTTTGCGGTAATAGCGTTTGCTAACGGCGGCAAACCGTCAATAACAACAAGCATAACAGTTATTTTGCTCGTCGGCGGATTCCAGACGTTTACTCTTTTGCATTTCGGCATAGCAAAAGACTTGAATAATCCAAAATATTCGGGCATGTCGACATCGATTGCGAATGTATCAATGCACATAGGAAGCGCAATAGTGCCGCTTTTCGCAGGGGCTATTATCAGCAAATATTTGCCTGTCTTAGGGGCTCAGGGCGCTTATCAGAAAGTATTTATTTTATTCTTAGTCATTGCAATAATATGTGTGATATTGAGCACTTTAATTATAGAGACAAATTGCAAAAATCGATATTTCGAGATGCGGGAAGGCAAATTTACAAAAAGTGTTTTTAAATTAAAATAATTTATATAAGATATGGGTTTTATTTTATGGAAATTAAAAAAGTATGTATGAATAACATTGATATTGCACTTATTCAAAGTGATGAATTATTATTATATGATATTAATTCTGCTTTGGATTTTATAGCTACGGTAAATTATGAGACAGGATGCAGAAATATAGCAATTAACAAAGAATCAATAGCTGAAGACTTTTTTATTTTGAGCAGCGGTTTAGCCGGAGAAATTCTGCAAAAATTTGTGAACTACCATATAAAATTTGCTATTATAGGCGACTTTTCAAAATATTCAAGCAAAGCGCTGAAAGATTTTATTTATGAGTGCAATAAAGGAAATGATATATTTTTTGTATCTAATGAAGACGATGCTGTAAAAAAATTAACTCCGGCTAACTGATATAAGTAAATTTATTTAAATTAATATTAAGATAGCTGAAGGAATAACAGAACACATATAATCTTTAAGTGATAATTAAATTATTATTGTAAAAAGATATAAATTAAATATCAGATAAAAAAATATCAAAATTTATTTGATATTTTTTTTGTTTAAAATATTAAATTATAAATTTTAGGGATGAATATTATTAAACCCACTACTGCGGCGGCAATTGCCAAAACTAAAACAGCGCCGGCAGATATGTCTTTAGCGCGTTTTGCCAATGGATTAATATCTTGTGTAATCAAATCAACTATTGTCTCTACGGCAGTATTTATCATTTCCGCCGATATTACTAAACCGAATAACATTACGCATATTACCCATTCTTTTGAGCTTATTTTTAAGAATATACCTAAAAGTATAACAATCAATGCAATAATATAATGAACTATTATATTTCTTCCGCTTTCAAATGATATCTTAATTCCGTTAAAAGCGCATCGGAAACTGGAAATTAAACTTTTATGATTATTGTTTTGCAATTTCGGATACATTTTTTTGTCATCGCCTTTCAGATAAATAGATGTAAGTTTAGTAAATACAATTAAATAGGCTATTGATACCAAAAAGCCTGCCGCAATATCGCTTGTATAATGAACTCCGAGATATACTCGGCTTACACCTATTAAAATTATTAAAATAAATAAAAATACGGTAGAGGCTATTTTTAAATTCTTTCTTATATTTGTCTGCCAAATAAGATATATTATAAAACCGTAAAAAGCGGCGGATGTCATTGCATGCCCGGAGGGGAAACTGTACCCGCTGACTTTAACTAAATATATATTGCTGGGTCTGGGTCGGGCAAAAATTGATTTCAATAACATATTTAAAACAGTTGTATTTACTAAATTAAGGACAATAAGAAA
>JAAZOI010000262.1 GCA_012797825.1 Eubacteriaceae bacterium
TCAAATAGATAAAGATTATAAAAACAGAGTGCCTGTATTGCTGTGCATATTGAACGGCTCGGCTGTATTTGCGGTTGATTTAATGCGCAAGATGAAAACAGACACGGAAATCTGTTTTATGCAAGCCAGTTCTTATGGAGATAATGTAGTAAGTAAAGGAACGGTCACAATATTAAAAAATATAAATATAAACCTTGAAGGCAGGGATGTAATAATTGTTGATGATATAGCCGATACTTGCACAACACTTACATACTTGCTTGAACATCTTAAAGAATACAACCCTAATAGCATAAAATCTTGTGTTCTATTAAATAAACTCGGCGTCAGAAAACCGCAAGAGGAAATTAAAATAGATTATAAAGGCGCAGATATACCCAATGAGTTCGTAGTAGGATACGGGCTTGATTATGCAAATAAATATAGAGACTTGCCTTATATAGGCATACTTAAAAAAAGCATTTATGAAAGAAAATAACAAATAGGCAGGGAATAGATGAAGAAAAATTTTAAAGTATTTTTATTTTATTTGTTTATAATTGCAGGCATAATGGCAATTTTAACAATGATAAACAATTCGAAAAATAATTCGCAGACAATTTCATACAGCCAGGTTATTCAGCACCTTGAAGCCGGAAATGTCAACTCAATTACAATAGATAAAGGCAAGTACACGGCAACGCTGAAATTAAAAAACGGCGATACCGTTATGGCGTATGTTTCACCGTATGCGTTTGATGAGCAGATAATTAAATATATACAGCCAGGCGGAGTAACTGTTGATTATGTTATACCCTCCAATAACGCTTGGGTAAGCACCGTCCTTCCGCTGATTTTAATGATAGGAACAGTAATATTTGTTTTCTTTTTATTAAATCAGCAATCGTCCGGAGGCGGAAGGGTGATGAGCTTCGGCAAAAGCAGCGCAAAAATGTTTAACCCTTCCAATAAAAAAGTTACATTTAAAGACGTTGCCGGAGCGGATGAAGAAAAAGAGGAAATGGCGGAAATTGTCGACTTTTTAAAGCATCCCGCAAAATATACCACGCTCGGGGCCAAAATACCTAAAGGAGTTTTAATGGTGGGTCCTCCAGGTACTGGTAAAACATTGCTTGCAAGAGCTGTTGCGGGCGAAGCCGATGTGCCGTTTTTTACTGTGAGCGGTTCGGAATTTGTTGAAATGTTTGTCGGCGTGGGCGCCTCGCGTGTGCGTGACTTGTTTGATAACGCAAAGAAAAATTCACCTTGCATAGTATTCATTGATGAAATTGACGCGGTTGGCAGACAAAGAGGAACAGGGCTTGGCGGCGGGCATGATGAAAGAGAGCAAACTCTTAATCAATTGCTTGTTGAAATGGACGGGTTCGGAATAAATGAAAATGTAATAGTCATAGCAGCGACTAATCGCCCTGACGTGCTTGATCCGGCGTTGCTAAGACCGGGCAGATTTGACAGACAAATTGTTATAGGTATTCCGGACGTAAAAGGAAGAGAAGAAATACTAAAAGTTCATATAAAAAATAAACCGCTTGACAAAAGTGTAGATTTAAAAGTCATTGCAAAGGGAACAGTCGGATTCACAGGTGCGGATCTTGAAAACCTGGTAAATGAAGCCGCATTGCTTGCGGCAAGACGAAATAAAAGAGCAATATCTGAAGCCGAATTGGAAGAAGCTAAAAAGAGAATTATAGCGGGGCCGGAAAAGAAGAGCCGAGTCGTTACGGAAGAAGACAAAAAAATTACTGCAATTCACGAAGTAGGGCATGCAATAGTTATGTATTTGCTTCCTAACTGCGATGAAGTGCATGAAATATCAATTATCCCGCGCGGAATGGCGGCAGGATATACAATTTCGCTTCCTGAAAATGATTCTGTTCATATGAAAAAACAAAAATTGCTTGATATGATAACGGGTCTTTTAGGCGGCAGAGCTGCCGAAAAAGTTGCACTTGACGATATATGCACAGGCGCGACAAATGATATAGAGCGAGCGACAGAACTTGCGAGAAGAATGGTTATGGAATTCGGCATGAGCGATATGCTCGGCCCGATGACATTCGGTTCAGGAAGTCAGGAAGTATTTTTAGGCAGAGATTTTGCGAGAAGCAGAAATTACAGCGAAGAAGTTGCGGCTGCTATTGATAAGGAAGTAAGACAGATAATCGAAAACGGCTTTGTGAAAGCGCAGGAAATTTTATCGGAAAATAAAGCGGCTATGATGCGAGTTACAGAAGTACTGCTTGAAAAAGAAACACTGACCGGCAAAGAATTTAAAGATATATTCGTAGAAATAAGCGGTAAAGATGCAAACAATAATGATGATAAAAAAGATATGTAAATTATAAAATTGAGGTGTTTTATGGAATTTGATGTAAAAGTTGGAATGAGCAAAGAAATGCAGACAGTTGTAACAAAAGAAATGACGGCTTCTCATATGGGAAGCGGTTCGGCTCAAGTGTTATCAACCCCTTATATGATAACATTGATGGAAATGACAAGCTATCAGGCAGTACAGGATGCTCTGCCTGAAAATCACACAACGGTAGGCACAAGAGTATGCATTGACCATTTGGCGGCAACCCCGGTAGGAGGAACTGTTGTAACAAAAGCTACATTAAAAGAAATTGACCGCAAAAAACTTATATTTGAAGTTGAAAGTTTCTATAATGATAAACCGATTGGCAGAGGCACGCACGACAGATTTATCATTGATACAACGAAATTCGGTAAATAATAAAAAATTGAAAAAAATATCTCGGGAAAACTTCCCGGGATATTTTTATAGTAATTATAAATCTTATAATGTTTTATTTATCGATTATTATATTTACAACTATATGCCTAATATATCAAGAATCTCTTTTCTGCTTTCCGCCGAAGATATCTGATTTCTTATTTTAGCCGAATTAGGCAGTCCCTTTGTATACCAGAATATATGCTTTCTCATATTAGCTATTACATAACGTTCAACGCATCCCTCCAGCGCCATATCAAGATGAGCTTTTATCTGCTGCTTTATCTCGTCAGCCGAAGGTTTTATATAAAATCCTTCAGTTTTATATTGCTTAATCTGCGAAAATATCCAAGGGTTGCCCATAGCGGCGCGTCCTATCATTATTCCGTCGGCATTAGTCAATTCGAGTATATCCTCCGCTCTTTCGGGACTTGTTATGTCACCGCTGGCAATAACCGGTATATCTAATATATCTTTCACTTTTTTTATTATATTCCAGTCGCTGTGTCCTGAAAAAAACTGTTCCCTTGTTCGAGGATGTATAATAACTATGTCTGCTCCCGCTTTTTGCATAAGCAAAGAAAATTCAACCGCGTTTATTTCATTTTCATTCCAGCCCGATCGTATTTTTACGCTTAGGGGAAGGCCGCTTACATCTTTTACAGCCCTTACAATATCATACGCCTTATCAGGACACCTCATAAGCGCGCTGCCCTCGCCGCTTTTAACTACTTTGGGCACAGGGCATCCCATATTTATGTCAATTCCCTCAAAACCGGAATCGTTTATATAGTGTTCAACTGCCGACGACATTATGTCCGGTTCCGAGCCGAAAAGCTGAGCGACACAGTGGTATTCTTCATCATCAGTTTTTAGCATTTTAATGCTTTTTTCATTTTTGTAGCATAAAGCCTTGGCGCTTATCATTTCGGTGTAAACAATATCCGCACCGCTCCGTTTGCAGATAATTCTAAATGGCAGGTCTGTAATACCTGCCATGGGAGCTAAAGCTATATAATTTTTGTTTTTTATACTTTCGAGCAATTTATTTTTTTGCATTATTTTTATCCCAGATAATCTTCATTCCTTTTAATGTAAGCATAGGATCATATACGTCAATGACATCGGTTAAAGATTCAATAATCTGAGCATATCCGCCTGTCGCTATAACTTTTGCATCCAAATATCCCGAATCTTTTTTCATTTTATTGACTATATATTCCACAGACCCCACATGCCCGAACACAAGCCCTGCCTGCATGCTGGTTATAGTATTTTTCGCAAGTATCGAAGGCGGGCTTTTTATCTCTATATGAGGAAGCAAAGCAGCCTTAGACCAAAGCGCGTCGGCGGAAATCTGAATTCCCGGAGCTGTAACAGCCGCGAAAAATATTCCGTCAGATCCGACCATGTTATAAGTCGTTGCGGTTCCGAAATCAAGCACTAAGCACGGGCCTCCGTGCAGATAATATCCCGCTACCGCGTCTGCTATCCTGTCTGCGCCCACTTCTCTGGGGTCATCTGTCTGAATAAAAATACCTGTTTTAATTCCCGCTTTTACAATTAACGGAGTTATATTAAATGTTTTATTAATCGTGTTTATAAACGAGTGCATAACATTGGGTACAACAGAAGAAATGACAACGCCTTTAACTTGCTTTTTATCAAAACCATTATGCAAAAACCATGCGTTAATAAGTATTGTATATTCGTCACTTGATTTCTGAGGAGCTGTCATGAGTTTCCATACAGCAAGAATTTCATCGTCTTTAAATAATCCGAATCTGCACGTTGTATTTCCTATGTCAATTACTAAAATCATTTAATTACCGCCTGATTAATTTATGTATTTAAATATTATTATAATTATTGACGTCTTGTTCTGTAATAAACAGTAATTATTGCGGTTGTAAGAATTGCTCCGCTTACAGCTTCTATGGTCGCGTTGGTTGTAATAATTAAGAGCAAAAATTCTCTGAATGTTTTGCCGATTATTTCAACTATTTTACTCGCGTAGAAAATATATAGCGCGCCCATAACCAATACTGTGTTGGTAATCATACCAAAAGCTCCCGCAAGAGCGCTGCCGACAGCCACTCTGGCTGTATTCTTGCCGGTTTTTTTAAGAGCAGTATAATTTTTTGCTATCAGAGAAAAAACGTAATAAGATACAACTCCAATAAACATTCTTGGAACTACTGACACTAAAGGATTGATAAATAAAGGATCTAAAACTGATAAAGGTGCTATCATGGCTCTAATCATTATAACTATGCCGATAGCTGTGCCAATAAGCCATCCGGCTTTAGGGCCTTTAA
>JAAZOI010000263.1 GCA_012797825.1 Eubacteriaceae bacterium
AAATCTTTTTTTACATCATCAGGCAGCTCTGCTTTTCTTATGCCGCGAATTGCGCCCTCAAGCCCGTAAAGCCTGTGAATGCACGCCGAAGAATCCATTTCTTTTATTTTAAGCCATGCCTGTTTGCTCCCTGTGTTTATTAACTGATCGGCAGAAAATATGCCGATATCATTAAGCTGCTTCTCCGTATTTTTGCCTATGTTCGGAAGATTAGACAACTTATCCATGATTTATACTCCATTGATTAAATGAGATATTTGTATTAAATATATTATACCATTTGTTTATTGTAATAAGACAACATTCTTATTGTTCAAGAGAGGTTTAATTTTTATAGTATATTAAACTGTTAACGCAAAAACTTTAAAACAAGGCTGATTAAAGGTAACGTATTTATACCGACTGAAACGGATGAACGGAGGGCCGCTGATAAAAAATACTGTATAACACGCATGCTCAGCTTATACGTTATCGGATCTTACAATTGAAATGCCGTATGACGAGGTTTGAGATATCATAATAGGCTAATGGTTTAAAGAGCGTATTCTTAAATATAATTAATTGCATAAATATATGGTAATAATATAAAATAAATAATAACTAAGCAAAGCTTAGTTATTATTTATTTGAAATATAATTTAATTTTTATAGAGGTATTTTGTTTAAGAAAAATTGTATATTAATGATAAACTATTAAGCAAAAATAATATAATCATTAATAATATGATTTTTATTTAATAGTAATTGCATTTAATATTGTTTGATAATCAGCCGAAAGAGAATCAAACGTAGATTGCTGATCGCCAAATGTTATGGCGTAAGTATCATTGCCTACAAATAAATATACATACATATATTTCATCTTTAGTTTGCCTACTTCGCAAGTAAATATGATTTTTTTGGCATCCTTTCCTCCGACTTTTATACTTTGAGGTGTGCCGACTGCTTTATAATTTGTAAATGATTGTTTAAAGATGCCTTCTGCCGCTGCAACAACTCCATCTAATGTAGTTTCACTGAAAGCTTCTTTCTTTATCATAAAGCTTGCAGTATTTTTCATATACTGATGTTCCAGAACGCTGCCTTCAACAGCTTTCCAACCATCAGGTACAGTTACATTGATTTTTTCCGAGGCGCTATTTGTTGTATTTGTTTGCTGGGAGCTGTTGTTTGAAGACGGTGATGTGTTTGCCGTATTGCTGTTAGTGCAGGAAGCAAATACTAATACAGACAACATTAAGAATATTAACAGTACTTTTTTCATATTAAATTTATATCCTTTCAGTGTTTTATTTAATGAATAGAATTATTGATTTATTCCTCGTCGTTTGATGATGATTCTAAAATATATGAAACAGAGCCTTCTTTTGCGGATGTGTTGTATGTAAATGTAACGGTTATATTATTTTTTTGACCGGAAAACATAATACTTTCATCATCTGTAAATTCAATCAGGGATTGATAGCCATGTTGTTTTATAGCGGATATATATGCTTCGGCATCAGATTTTGTCATATCAGAAAATGTTACGGCGCAGCTTTTATCTGACTCACCTTTAATAACACCAGTTATTTTGGCATTCGGCTTTGCCAAATCGCCCATATTGTCTTGGGGCCAGCTTATATTATCACCCGCAATAATAGTGCCGTCTTTTGTATTAACGACCTTTTCATCAGCACCTGTACATCCCGTAAATATACAAGAAAACACAAGTATTAAAGTAAAAATAATCAGTACATGTTTTTTCATAAAATTATTTCCTCCGTTTTTATTATTAGTTTTTTATTTGTCAGCAAGTTTGTATTCATATATCTCTCATGCTTTGTTGAAACTATTTATATAATTCTGAAAAATATATTCAGAATTAAAACAATAACAATGTCATAATAACGTTCTTGTTTAAAAATACAATTCGTTAAATTTAATTAATATGAAAAATACCCCTAATCATTAATATTAATGATTAGGGGTAT
>JAAZOI010000264.1 GCA_012797825.1 Eubacteriaceae bacterium
AAATATATTATCTTTTTTAATTATGCTGTCAACATATTCATAAGCAATCTTCGCGCCGAACTCTTTAGCCTGCTCTTCCATTCTGTCTACAAGTTTGGGCCCCGTGCAATCCTGAATTGAGCCGGGATAATTTTGCACATGAGTGGTTGTTGCTATCTGTCCGCCGAGCATGCCCGCTTCTAATAGAACTGTTTTCATTTCGCTTCTTGCGGCGTAGATTGCGGCGGACAGTCCGCCGGGTCCTCCGCCTATGATGATAATGTCGTATAAATTGCTGTTATTATCCATTATTACCTCCCAAGTGTGATTTACATATTATACCATAAATAAACTACAATAAACCCTCGAAATTATTCTGCCTTAACGCCTCGTACAAAACAATGCTTACCGAGTTTGATAAATTAAGGCTGCGCAGCTGCTGTCCTTTTCGCATGGGTATATTATATCGATTTTCAAAAAACATCTCATGTATATAAGAAGGCAGACCGCTTGTTTCGCTTCCGAACATTAAATAGTCGCGTTCTTGATATTTCACGTCCGTGTATAATCTGTCTGTTTTAGTAGTGTACAAGTACAAATTTTCGGGCTTGCACCTGCTTAAAAAATCCTCAAAATTTTCATACACATAAAAGCTCATTTTGTCCCAATAGTCAAGTCCCGCCCGTTTTAAATACCTGTCGTCTATGGAAAATCCCAGAGGCTTTATTAAATGGAGAACAGAGCCCGTAAGAGCGCAGCTTCTGGAAATGTTGCCAGTATTTTGGGGTATTTGCGGAGTATATAAAACTATATTAAACATATTTTTTCACCGTGAATATTTTACTATTATTAAGATAATTTAGCAAATAAATTAAAAAAATTAAGAATCTGATTTTACTTATAAACTGTTAATAACTTGTTGAAAAAATCTGATAACATATGGCTATTTCCCGCATATTACATAAAAATTTATGTATATTTTTTTTATTTTTAAAAACGCTGTTACAATAAAGAGTATATGTGCATAAGTGGATAACTTTGTGGATAAAGTGTTGAATTTTGATAAAAGTAACCGTTTTACTTGATTTTTTCGGCCTGCATGAACAAAAATCGGCTGTTAACATCTTTGTAAATGTCTACGTTTATATCGTATAAATCAGTTAGAATATCTTCATTGAATACTGTTTTTATATTTCCCGAATTGATAATTTTACCTTGTTTAATAATGATAAAATTGTTAATAAATCTAACCGCAAGATTAATATCGTGCATAACTGCAATAACGCTTTTTTTCTCCTCGTTAAGCGTTTTTAGCATATGCATAATCTCCATTTGATTCTTTACATCAAGGTTGCTTGTGGGCTCGTCAAGCAAAATTACGTCGCTGTCCTGAGCTATCGCGCGGGCGAGTAAAACAGTCTGTTTCTCGCCGCTGCTGAGTGTTTTGTATAAGTTATTTTTAAGGTGGGATATTTTAGCTTTATCCAATGCTTCCAAAACCGCGGCGTTATCCGCGTTTGTTATATAGCTTTTTCTGTTATGAGAATAGCGTGACATTAACACTATGTCAAAAACAGTGAAATCAAAATTGGTATTAAAATTATCAGGCACAACCGCAATGTTTTTCGCTATGTCAAGCCTGCTTAAATTATTTATATTCACACCGTTTATTTTCACCTCGCCGCTTGTAGGTTTAATAATGGATGTCAGTATTTTTATAAGCGTGCTTTTGCCCGCGCCGTTGGGGCCTATAATCGCCCACATGCTGCCGCTCGGAATTGCAAAAGAAATATCATTTAAAATATCTTTACCATCAACTCGGCAGCACACATTACTAAGTTCGACGCAGTTCATTTACAGCACCTCTCGCTTTGATGAGTATATCAGGTAAATAAAAAACGGCGCGCCGAAAATAGCCGTGACAATACCAACGGGAAGCTCAAACTTAAGCGCGCTGCGGGCTATAGTGTCAGCTGTCATTAAGAAAATGCCGCCGATAAAAACGCTGTATACCATCAGCTTTTTATGCATCGGTCCTGTAAATATTCTTACTACATGCGGCGTTATAAGCCCTATAAAACCTATTATACCGGTAACTGAAACAACGCCCGCGGCAAGAAGGGAAGTGATTACTAATATATGCCTGCGCACTTTATATATATCCTGACCTAAATACTGCGCTTCTTGGCTTCCCAGCAGCATAATATCTAAATTTTTACTGTTATGCATCATAAAACAAAATCCTATAACAAAATACACAGACACAACAGCCAAATGAGGCCAGCTTTTAGCGGCGAAGCTTCCCAGAGTCCAGAAATAAATGTCTTTTATATTATCCTGATTTAACAGCATCAAAACAGAAATAACGGCTGTTATAAATTGCCCGATCGCAATGCCTATTAAAAGAAGGGAAGAAGTAGAGTTTCTTTGAGAATTTTCATATATGGCGAAAACGACAAATACCGTTATAACCGCGCCGAAAAACGCCATTAATGCTGTAATGTTAAGACCTAAAAAAGTGTTTGGCATGCTAAGCACTATGCTGAGCGTTGCGCCTAATGCCGCGCCCGAGGATACTCCCAGTATAAACGGGTCGCTTAACGGATTTTTAAAAACGCTTTGATATCCGCATCCGCATAAAGCAAGGCACGCGCCGCTTATGTACGATAAAAGCACTCTTGGCAGGCGTATGTTTAAAATAATAATTTCTTTTGAATTTGAAAAGCCTGATAAAGAGGAATTTAATTTGCCTGCCAGTATTTTAAAAGTATCTAAAAAGGCTATATCCGCAGTCCCCGCTGCGGTATATAGCAATATCAAAATTATACTTATAGCCGTAAATATGAAAATATGTATTTTCTTCAAATTCGTTCCTTTATCTAATTATTATTTTCCGTATATATCATCATATAAAAGCTGGAGCGCTTGCGTAAGGCGCGGCCCCGGGCGAGAAATTACGGAAGTTTCATTGCTTGAATATGAGTAACTGTAATATTTATTGTTTTTAATGGCAGATAAGTTAGAAATAATCTTATCAGCAGGCAAATCACCTGAATTTACAGCCGATAAGTCTATATAAACGTCAGGGTCGTCTTCTATAAGCTTTTCTGTCGGTATCATAATCCAGCCCGAGCCTAAGCCCTGTGCTATATTATTTGCGCCGAGCGTTTTTATAAGATCATTTATAAATGTATCCGCTCCGGGCGTATAATAGCCGCCGATATTTATAAATACGCTTTTAGGCTCCTGTTTCTCTGCCTTGTCAGCAATTTTGCCTATATCCGAGCGCATTTGGCTTACAAGCGCTGCCGCTTCTTTGTTTTTGTCGGTTATTTTTCCTATTAATGTTATGTTGTCAAGTACGTCTTCAACTGATGTATACGTCATTAAAACTATTTTAATCCCTGATTTTTCAAGCAGCAGCTGCGTATCCGCAGGAATTCCGTATGCCACATCCGACAAAATTATATCCGGGTCTGCCTGTATTATGCTTTCTACATTAGGTCCCGAATAATCAAATAATACCGGCTTTGATTTTGCGGCATCAGGGTAATCGCAGGAGCTGCTGACTCCCACTATTTCATCGTCAAGCCCCAAAGCGAATAATATTTCCGTAACGGCGGGGGATGTGCTTACAATCCGCGCCGGTTTTGCATCAATAGATACATTGTTCCCCAGATCATCCGTAATTGATAACGGATATGCCGTATTGGCAGCCGCATTTGATGAAGCAGTGTTGGAACAGGATGCAAAAGAAATCAGAAGAAGTAATGCAAGCAATATGCATAGAAGTTGTTTTGATTTTTTGTACATGTAGTCTCTCCCTATAATAAAAAAATTTCTCTACACCCCGTAAGGCAAGAGAAATTATCTGATATTTTATAATAGATAATAACTTAAACTCCGCCCTCCGAGAGTTATTGTTCATATTGCGCAACTTGATATCCTGGCTTGCGCTTCATCCTCATCTCTGCCTTCCCATTTAAAACAGTGGCGTAATAGAGACTCGTCGTCGCTTACAGTAGCGGGGGCTGCAACGGATTTTCACCGTTTTCCCTTATTGCACAATTTAATTTATTTTATAGTAGCAAATGATTTTAAATATTGCAACAATATTCTATTTAAATTTTACGGCTGTTCCGTAAGCCAGCACTTCCGCGGCGCCCTGCATTACGGAGCTTGATGAATATCTGATGTTTATTACAGCATCCGCCCCAATAGACTCGGCTTCTTTAACCATTCTTTGCGTTGCAATGCTTCTTGATTCGTTTATCATTTCACTGTAAGCCTGAAGCTCTCCGCCTACAATGCTCTTAAACGCGCTTCCTATGTCTTTTCCTATATGCTTGGACTGAATCATTGCTCCTTTAACTAAGCCCAAAACCTCAAATTCTTTTCCGGGGATGTAATCAATATTTATCAATATCATCTTCTTTTCCCTCCTTAATTTCTTTGACTCTCAAAATATAAACATATATAAGCATTCCTATTGCACCCAGAGGAATTAAAGCAGATAATATGCAAAGCACAACAGAAATGTTATAATAGATGTAAGTAAATAAATTATTAACCGCCATAAAAATCAGAAATATAATGCATACAAGCATAGCAATGGTTGGCGCAATCAATTTTTTCTTATGTTCTTGTCTCATATATTTATCCTTTTTTTATTAATATATATGAATTAATAATGTTTACTTATTATTTATATTTTACTGCGGTTCCGTATACCAGTAATTCGACCGATCTTAAAAATTCGACGGAAAGAACGGAAGTTGTATATTTTACGCTAACTACAGCGTCCGCGCCAAGCGCCTGAGCTTTTTCTTCCATCATTTTTGTAATAGCGTCTCTTGACTGGTCAATAACATCGCCGAAATTCATTTCGCTTGCTCCGAATATGCTGTCGAACGCATTCTTCGCGTCTTTTTTAGCGTCTGTTTGTACAACGGAACCCTTTACTATTCCTATAGCCTCTATTTCTTTTCCCGGCACATAATCAGTGCTTAATATCAGCATTTTAAATCTCCTTTTTGTTTTTATAATATAAGCAGTAATTATTTACTGCGCACTTATCACATTTGGGGTTTCTTGCAGTGCAGACATTCCTGCCGTGGAGTATAAGCTTATAATGCATTTTGCTCCACATTGATCTGTCTATAGCGCTCATAAGCGCCGCTTCCGTTGCATACGGGGTTTTCTCATCCGCCAGACCTATTCTGTTCGACACTCTGAATACATGAGTATCAACGGCAATTGCGTCTTTATTATAAACGTGTGACAGTATTACGTTTGCGGTTTTTCTCCCTACGCCGGGAAGAATGAGAAGGTCTTCCATATTATCGGGGACAATGCCTCTGAATTTATCAATAATTATTTTACTCGCTTCAATTATGTTTTTAGACTTAACCTCAGATAACCCGCCGCTTTTAATAAGACGCTGCAGATTCTCTCTGCCTAAATCCAATATCATCTGCGGTGTGTTTGCAATTCTAAATAAATTTGACGTAATTTCATTTACCCGCCTATCCGTGCATTGAGCGGATAATATTACAGCAATTAAAAGTTCATAAGCCGATGAATAATTTAAAAATGTTTTAACGTCTTCATACTCGTTATCAAGTGAAGCAATTATTTTGTTAGTAATTTCTTTATCCATTATTAAATTATAATTAAAAAAATTATATTTTTCAATTTTTATGTTATAGAAAATGCAATTCTGTTAAAAATAGACAAAAAGGAGTGATGTTACAAAATGAACAAAACAGCAACTGCAATAATCAGCGCAGTAAGCGCAGCAGCCACAGTGATGGTTGCTCAAAACTTAATGACAAATAAAGGTAAAATTAAAAGAACAGTAAAAAGCGCCGTCGATAAGGGAACAGACTATGTAAGCCAGGCGCTTGACAAAGGCAGCGATTACATTTCCAGCGCAACAAGCAACGCAAGCGATTATCTAAAACAAACTAATGTATTTAAATAAAAAATAAAGAGCGAAAAGCTCTTTATTTTTTATTTGCATTATTTTAAATTAAAAGCATACGGAAGCAAATCTTTAAATTTATATATTTTATATTCATCATAGTTTACGGCTGTAATTATCTCAAAATCTTCTTTGCAGAATTCCGCCATAACCTGAAGGCATACGCCGCACGGCGTGCATAGCTTTATGTTGTCATCATAACCGCATACAAGAGCCATTTTGAGAAAATCTTTTTCACCTTCAGACACAGCTTTAAAAAAAGCGGTGCGCTCCGCGCATACCGTCGGGCTGTACGCCGAATTTTCTATATTGCAGCCTGTATATATTTTGCCGCTTGCAGTTAACAGCGCTGCGCCTACTTTATATTTTGAATACGGAGCGTATGCGTTTTTTCGTGCTTTTATTGCCTTGTCTATCAAATCTTTTATATTTTCATTTATCATCTTATTTTGATTTCAGCACTCCTAAAGGATATTCTTTAACCGCGTTGCTTTCCATATAGTGAGGGATTTGCTCAATATCAATATCAAGGCTTTTATGACACGGACAAAGTATTTCAATAAAAGAATATCCGGCGTTATCTATTTGTTTTTCAAGACCTTTTTTAATTGTGTTCTTTGCTTTTATTATTTCCTTCGGATTATGCACCGATACCCTCGCAACAAATGCAGGATTTGGAAGGGCGGCGATAATTTCCGCTGTCTTCATGCCCGGTGATGCCATTGCGCTGAACGCATTTAAATTGGGCGGCTGCATGTTTTGAAATCCGCCGCTGAAAGCTGAAAAGTTTGGAGCGCTGAAAGAAGGCTTTTGCGCCTCCGCGCATGTATTATTTATAGATATAACGGTAACGCTGTCGCCTCTGTTCGCGGTATGCACAGTATCCGAAATGCCTGCCGAGTTTGCGCTCCCGTCGCCTTGATATATAATAATTATTTTATCGGGATTTATTCTTTTCATTCCGGCGCTCATAGAACCGGCGCCGTATGCGGGTTTTTGAAACGTAATACCTCCCCAGCCCATTGCGTATTCAGGACAGTCAACGCCTAAAGGCAATATCTGAAAATTTTCTATTTCCACTTCTTCAATAAGCTCGTATATAATTCTGATTGCAATACCCTGCATGCAGCCCGGGCATAAATCGCTTTCTTCACCAGCGAGCATCTTTGGTGTTTTGTACATATTTTCCATAATTTGCTCCTTTTAACCTGCTTTAAATAAAGATGTGCAAAGTTTATAATTTATATCAATATATCATATTTTAAACCTTATTCACAACTAGTTTATTTTAAGTCAATATTAATTATTTTATCTGCAATGTCAGCAATAAAGCAGCGGTCATGTTCAACAAATAATATAGTAGGGCGGTACGTAAGCAAAAGCTGCTCTATCTGTATTCGGCAAAAAACATCTATGAAATTCAGAGGTTCATCCCATATGTGCAAATGAGCTTTTTCGCACAAACTCATTGCTATAAGGGCTTTCTTTTTCTGACCTTCGCTGAAAGATTTCATATCTTTTTCAAATTGAATTTTAGTAAAATCCAGCTTGTTAAGAATAGCATAAAAAAGACTTTGGTCAATTTGGCGCTGTTTTGCAAAATCAGATAGTTTCCCTTGTAAAAATGAAGTATCTTGCGAGACATATGAAATTTTGATATTGCTGCCTTTTCTTACTTCTCCGCTGTATTTTATTTGTTCACCGCAAATAAGTTTTAATATGCTGGATTTGCCTGAACCGTTTTTTCCGCACAGCGCTATTCTGTCTGTTGCATTTATTTCAAAACTGATATTTTCGCATACGCAATTACTGTCATAAAAAATATTTACCTTATTTAAAGAGACAAGGTTTTTTGAATGATATGCTAGCTGTGAGATTTTCAGCTCATCAGTCGTTTCAATATTTTTAAGAAGTTTAGTTTTATCGTCAATTGCATCATGCATTCTGGCTTCAATAGACTTTGACTGCTTCATCATTTTTGCGGCTTTATGGCCTATGTACCCTCTGTCGGGTCTCAGCCCCGAATTTTTAGTTGCGTATTTCGTCTTTTCAACTTTATCAGACCACGCCGCGGTGCGCTGCGACGCCTCTTTTAGGCGTGATATATCTTTTTTTAGTTTTTCATTTCGCGCAAGCTCATAGTTGTCGGCAAGCTCTTTATTTGTCTTCCAGGATGAGAAATTTCCTTTTTGGACTTCAATTCTCGCTTTATTTATCGCCAAAATATGGTCAACGCAATTATCCAAAAAATTTCTGTCATGCGACACTAAAATAAAGCCTTTTTTTGTTTTAAGATAATTGCTTACGGTTTCTCTTGCGCCTATATCAAGATGGTTTGTCGGCTCATCTATAAGCAGGAAGCTGTTTTCTTTTAAAAAAAGTAATGCTAATAAAACTTTTGTCTGCTCGCCGTTACTTAAAGTATTAAACGGACGGTAAAGAACATCATCGCATACCTCTAAATAAGACAGCTCGCGGATAAGCTCCCACAGTTCAAAATCCTTATATATATGCTTAAGAATATCAATAGTATCAATGCTTTTATCTTCAATAAAATAGGGGAAGTACTCATATTGAACGGATGATGATATATTGCCCGAGTATTCGTATTTTTCGCAAAGTAAATTTAAAAGAGTTGTTTTACCTCTGCCGTTTCTTGCTACAAGACCAAGACGCCAGGCAGAGTCAATCTGAAAAGATACATTCTCAAAGACATTGTCATAAGTTCCGTCATATGCGAATGTTAAATTTGAAACATTAATAAGCGACATAGCATGCCTCCTTAAAATTATTAAAGCTGCAAGAAAATAAATTCCCGCAGCTCAATAAAATAAAAGTCAGTAT
>JAAZOI010000265.1 GCA_012797825.1 Eubacteriaceae bacterium
ACCTGCCTAACTTTATGTCAAAAATAGTTAATATCGGCATTCAGCAAAACGGCATAGATTCAACAGCTCCAGCGGCAGTAAGCGAAAGCGGTATGGCGCTCATAACTACATTTATGACTGATGAAGAAAAAACGTTTGTAAATGATAATTACACTTTAGTAAACAGTTCCGATAGGAACGAAAAAGGTCAGGCATATATTGACCTGTACCCAAAAGCCGAAGATAAATTGTATATAAAAAATGAAGTGGATAAAACGGTAAGCGAAAACCTTGACAATGCATTCGGCACCGCTACGGGAACAATGATGTATGTGATGAAAGATTTTGCCGAAAAATCGGGACAGTCGACTGGCTCAAATTCTGCCGATAATTTAAAAGAAATTGATCTTTCAAAACTTTATCAGATGCAGCCCATGCTGAATATGCTTCCCAAACAAACAATTGCCGACGCCCGCAATGAAGCTATTACAAATGACGCGACAATACTTAATCAGATGGGCATATATATGACAAAAGCTTTCTATAGCGAACTTGGAATTGATGTGTCTCATGTACAGTCTGCTTACATTATAAGAATAGGGCTGCTTATGCTTGCAATCGCTCTGCTCGGAGGAGCTGCCACAATACTGGTAAGCCTGCTTTCATCGAGAATTGCCGCAGGCGTTGCAAAAAATCTGCGTAAAGACGTGTTTACTAAAATTGAAAAGTTTTCACCCAATGAGTTTGGCAAATTTTCAACCGCGTCATTGATTACCAGATGCACAAACGATATAACGCAGATACAGCTCCTTTTAATGATAGGAATACGCATGATATGCTACGCTCCCATTATGGCGACAGGCGGCATAATAATGGCGCTGAAAAAATCTGTTTCAATGAGCTGGATAATAGCGGTAGCCGTCATAGCCTTAGTCGGGATAATAATGATTGTAATGGCAATAGCTCTGCCTAAATTTAAAATAATGCAGCAGCTTGTAGATAAATTAAACCTTGTATCAAGAGAAAACTTAAGCGGCATGATGGTAATAAGAGCTTTTGTCACACAACAGCATGAAAAAGACAGATTTGATAAAGCGAATGATGATATTACAAAAACTCAATTGTTTATAGGCCGAAGCATGGTATCTTTAATGACAGGTATAATGCTTATTATGAACTGCATTACTTTGGTAATAGTCTGGGTCGGCGCGCACCAGATAGCATCTTCCTCAATGCAGGTCGGCGATATGATGGCGTTTATGCAGTACGCAATGCAGATAATAATGTCATTTATGATGATATCTATGATGTTTATATTCGTGCCTCGTGCGGCAGTGTCGGCTGGCAGAATATCCGAGGTGCTTGCAGTTAATGATTTGATAAAAGATCCGCAAAAACCAAAGGCTTTTGACAAAACAAAAAAAGGACTTGTAGAATTTAAAAACGTATTTTTCCGTTATGATAATGCGGATGAAGACGCATTATGTGATATTACATTTACAGCAAAACCGGGGCAGACAACTGCGATTATCGGCTAAACAGGCTCGGGCAAATCTACGATAGCCAATCTTATTCTGCGGTTTTATGACATAAAAAGCGGTGAAATATTAGTAGACGGAGTAGATATAAGGCAGGTTGCGCAAAAAGATCTGCGAAGCAAAATCGGTTATGTGCCGCAAAAAGGCGTGCTTTTATCCGGCACAATTTCATCAAATTTAAAATACGGCAAAAAAGAGGCGACGGATGATGAAGTGCAAATAGCGGCACAGGTAGCGCAGGCAATGGATTTTATTTCGGACAATGATGATAAGTTTGAAGCTGCTATTACACAGGGCGGCACTAACGTATCAGGAGGTCAAAAGCAAAGATTGTCAATAGCGCGCGCGCTTGTAGCTAAACCCGAAATATATATATTTGATGACAGTTTTTCGGCGCTTGACTTTAAAACGGATGTCGACTTAAGAAAAGCGTTAAAAGAGCATACCGGCGATAGCACAGTTATAGTAGTAGGTCAAAGAATAAGCACTATTAAAAATGCCGAACAGATTATAGTGCTTGATGAAGGAAAAATAGTAGGGATAGGCACGCATAAAGAGCTGCTTAAAAATTGCGGCGAATATTATGAAATTGCGTCATCACAGCTTACACAGGAGGAATTGGCATGAGTGAAGAAAACAAAAAAGTAACAATGCAAAAACGCCCTAACGGCCCTCGTCCGGGCGGCGGACCAATGGCATTAATGCCCGGAGACAAAGCAAGAGACTTTAAAGGCTCAATGAAAAAATTAATAGGCTACTTGGGAAGATATAAATGGACAATTCTGTTTGTATTATGCCTTGCTGTTGTGTCAACCGTATTTATGATTGTAGGGCCTAAAATTCTGGGTAAAGCTACTGATGAATTGTTTAACGGTATAATGAATAAAATAGCGGGAACTGGCGGAATTGATTTTGCAAAAATCGGCACAATAATGCTTTCTCTTGTGGGGCTATACGTAATAAGTGCGGCGTTTTCTTATCTGCAGGGTTTTGTAATGACTTCGGTTACCGCAAAAGTAACTTACAGAATGAGAAATGATATCTGCGATAAAATGAACAGGCTTCCGCTTAAGTATTACGATAAAACTACATTCGGCGATGTGCTTAGCAGAATTACAAACGATGTAGACACTATAAGTCAGACGCTTAATCAAAGTTTATCGCAAATAATAACTTCGCTGACCCAGCTTATCGGCATTATTGTAATGATGCTTACAATAAGCTGGAAGCTTACACTTGTCGCATTGCTTATGATACCGGTATCTATGATTGCGGTAATACTTATTGTAAGAAAATCGCAAGGACATTTTAAAAACCAGCAGAAATTTTTGGGTGTAGTAAACGGTCATGTTGAAGAGATGTTTGCAAGCCACGTTATTGTAAAAGCGTTCAGCGGAGAAGAGGATTCCATAAATACATTTAACAAATACAATGATTCTCTATATAAAGCGGCATGGAAATCCAACTTTTTATCAGGCATGATTATGCCGATAACCTTGTTTATCGGAAACTTGTCCTTTGTTGCCGTATGTATTCTGGGCGGATATTTTACGGCGATAGGCAATATGACGGTAGGCGGAATACAGGCGTTTATTCAATATGTGCGCTCGTTTACGCAGCCTATTACGCAGATTGCAAATATTTCAAACATCCTTCAGCAGACAGCGGCAGCGGCGGAACGTGTATTTGAATTTTTAGGCGAAGAAGAAGAAGTTAAGGAAGACGAAAACGCGCTTTCTGTAAACTATAATGACGATGAACCTGATACGCAAACTTCTGTGCATGTAAAAGATAATGTAACATTTGAGAGTGTATCATTCGGATATGATGCCGATAAGCCTGTAATTCACAACTTTAGCGCTGACGTTAAACTCGGTCAGAAGATAGCGATAGTAGGCCCTACAGGGGCAGGCAAGACAACGCTTGTTAAACTCCTTATGAGATTTTACGATGTAAGCAGCGGTTCAATTAAGATAGGCGGATATGATATAACACATTTCAAACGTGATGAGCTGAGGAAAATATTCGGAATGGTACTTCAGGATACATGGCTGTATAACGGCACTATTGCGGATAACATCCGCTACGGCAAGCTGAACGCAACAGATGAGGAAGTAAGAAAGGCGGCGAAAGCCGCGCAGGTTGACCATTTTGTGCGCACGCTTCCCGAAGGGTACAATATGATTCTTAATGAAGAAGCTAACAATATATCCCAAGGGCAGAAACAATTGCTAACTATTGCCAGGGCAATACTCGCCGATCCTAAGATACTGATACTCGACGAAGCTACAAGCAGCGTTGATACGCGTACGGAAGTGCTTATTCAAAAGGCAATGGATAACTTAATGAAAGGCAGAACGAGTTTTGTAATAGCTCACAGGCTTTCTACAATACGAAACGCCGATTTGATACTTGTCATCAATAACGGCGATATTGTGGAACAAGGCACGCATGAGGAGCTGCTCGCAAAAGGCGGTTTCTATTCAAGCCTTTACAAGAGCCAGTTTGAGATAGCGGGGTAAGGGTAGTTAATATAAAAAAATTAAAGAGAGGCTTTGTCTCTCTTTTTATTATTAATGAATAAAAATTTTTAAATTATCTCCTATTTTTCAGTATCAAGTTGTATCCATAAAGCCGGGCGAACGGCAATATCGTTTTTATACACCATGCCTCCATCAACAACGCCGTTGTTGTTAATAAATAAAGCTCTTAAAGAATCACTCCCCTGATCTCGAAGCCACCAAGAACATTTATATGTATCAAATTCAGCGGAAGCTCCTTGTGTTTGTGCGTATTTTGTTGCAGTAGTTATTCTATCGTATTGATCTGTGAAATACTGACGCGATTCGTTTAAGCTAAGTAAAAATATTTTATCCGTATTATCAGATGGAACTGGAATTATCCTATCTTGCTCTGATGACGAAAAAGCGATTATTATGAAATTATTATTTAACCAATTATGTAAATAAGAGTTTTCCCAAGTTGTAGATTTTGAAGTGGTATTATATTGTTTACAATCAATACATTGTTCGGTTATTATTAACGCTTTGTTGCCTTGAATATCAAGTACTCGCCATTCAATAGGCTCCTTATCTATAGCCATATGTTCTAAATTATAATTACCAAAATATATTTTGCCGCCTATTTTAAGTTCACGATATTTATACTTATTCATTAAATAATGACTGTCTTCGTAATTTCCAAGTTGCGAAAATAATGCAACGGCTTCATAATACTGGTTACTTGCAAAATATGACTTAGCCTGTAAATATTTGCATTCCTGAATCCAATGTTAGCTATATTTATAGTTTATAATCTCTGAAATATTTCTTGCGCTTGCATATATTGCTGATCTTTCATTAAATGAGTAGCTTTGTTATATTTATAGCCTGGAATTATTAATTTTGTAAATATTAAAGCAATGGCTATAATTGAAAAAATTGCAACGATACAGATAATTTGCACTTTGTTTAGTCGTTTTTGTTTTATATTTTGAATGTGCTCTTGTTTTATGTTTCTTTCTAACTCGATTTGCTGAAGCTCTTCGACAGGCAAAGGCGAGCTTGAACCGCAGTAATTGCAGGTATATATACCTTTTTGTACATCAATTGTTACATCGCCGCCGCAATGTTTACATTTGATATCTTCTGACATAAGGACTCCTTGTAATACTAAGATATTATATTATTAACTTTAACTGAAATTAAATATATTTGTCAATTAAATTAATATATATTGATATCAATGCATAAAAAAAATGAGAGGCATACCTCTCATAATCAATTTACATTAAAAAAAGATGAGTTTATGGGATTTGTATCGTTATCTATGTACAATTCAACGTAATACGCCCCTATAGCCCACGGTTTTTTTGTCGGCGTTATGTACGCGTAAAGACGATTTTTTTCTTTAGTTAATTCTACATTTGTAGTGTTAATTATTGTGCTTCCGTAATGCCAAACTATCTTAACATTTACATTTTCTGTAATTCCGTTTACCGTTGCAACATAGATGAGTTTATCTGCATTTTTACTAAATTTATCTACAGTATCAACAGCTTTATAGTTTGCGTCAAGCGCGGTTGTCATATGAGCGTCCGATACGCTTATTTTGTCTGCGCCGTTCATTCCTGTTATAAAAATAACCGCATATATTATAAGTGTAATAATAATAATGGGTATAATTATTTTTTTTCTGTGTTTTTTTGCTGCAGCGCTGTCAGGGATATTTTGTATACGCTGTGCTTTTTGCGCATTATTCATTACATTAATGTCTTCCGCAGAGAGGGGCTGTTTGCTGCCGCAGTACTGGCATACGCCTATGCCTAATGAGGCGTTTATCTCAACTCCCCCGCCGCATGATTTACATCTATCAGTTGATAACATATTATCTACCGCCTTTATCAATTATTAAATTTATTAAAAAATATGCTGCTTTTAAACCTTCATGCCACCTATAATATATATTAATATATACCGCAATTTATATATTTTTGTCAATGACAATATGGAATTTAATTAATTTTGCTTTATTTATCTGACTCTAAAAATATAACTGCTATTTCGGGCGTGTTAAAAAGTCTTATGCCGAATGTACCGTTGCCGAGACCTCTGCTTACAAACATTTCACTTCCGTTGTCTTTAAAAATGCCAGCGTCGTATTTCGGGAAAAATTTTATTTCCGGCGATAACAGCCCGCCTTTAAAAGGAATACGTATCATTCCTCCGTGTATATGACCGCTTAATGTAAGGTCGGCGCCCCAGGCCGAGAAAGCATCAAAATAAACCGGATTATGTGCAAGCAATATATTATAAGACGATGTATTGGCTTTGCCTATAAGCTGCTCTATTGTAACTTTGGTTAAATAATAGTCACTTACATCTGCTGTTTGGTTTGATAAATTTCTGTAATATCTTAAATTAAACCAAAGACCGTAAAGATTAATTTTTTTGCCGTTTTTTACTAATGTCGCTTTTTCATTATCAAGCACAATTATGCCGATTTTTTTTAAATTGCCAATCATATCTTTGTATAATCCGGATGGCAGCATCTGTTCATGATTTCCCACAATGTAATAAACGGGGCAGATTTTTACAAGTTGTTTCGAGAAAGAATACAGATTTTGAAAGTTGGTATCTGTGGAATTAATTATATCGCCGGTAAGCACAATAATATCAGGCTTTTGGTTATCTATAACGCGGATAAGCCTTGAGTTGTCTTTGCCGAACGATTTGTCGTGTAAATCCGAAAGCTGAACGATTTTATAGCCGTTAAAAGACGCAGGAATTTTCGCGTCTTTTACTGTTACTTTTGTAACGCTTAAAAAAGTGTTGCTTATTACAAATTCAGCAAATATCAAAAATACAATTATTAAAAATATTTTAAGCCCGATCATTTTACGTTTTTTTCTTTTTTTCATTTATGTAATAATCTTTCGATAGTTTTTTGTCTGAGAAGAAATTATAACATAATAAAAAATGCGTTTTATTAAATTTTATTATGTTTTTTTAAAAATTTTTCCGCTTTTTTTGCAGTTGAATCTCTGTTGTTATGTACTTGCTTTCTTGCAAACTCAACAATTTCCATTTTCATAGCAGAAGTTTCAAAATATTTATCAAAACAGTCAAGCATATGCCCGAATAATATGTTTTTGCATTCCTCTGAAACTTCACCTTTAATATAATAAGTATAATTTTCAATATTCAACAGTTTCTTTGTTATATCCTTTTCAAGACCGGGCTTGCTCCAGATTATCTTGTACGCATTCTGTACCACATTAGCTGCGGTTATCATTGTAGGCGATGATAAGTAAGAAAAATATTTTTCATATATTTTTTCAAATTTATTGTCAATATCAACACATACAACATCAGATATTGAAATTATCGCTCCCCATAAAATAAAATTATTATCGCTGTCTAAGAGAGAGACTAATCTGTCAAAATAAGGATACAATGCTGAGGGCTCTATATCGCTGATTATGCGAATTGTTTTTTCGCAAGTAAATTTAATGCTGCTTTTTTCCGTGTTTATTATGTCAAAAAGCATTGTAATCTGATCGGGATTATTTATACATTGGTCTGCAAGTTCGAAAATGTCAGGCTTTGTTTTGAGCATTTCTTTAAATTGCCCCGTTTGCATCTTCATAATAAACCACCACAAATTATTTATTAAATTGTTTAATTAATTTATATATTATCATATTTATAAAAATAGTATTATTTTTTTCAATATAAACGTAAAATGTTTAAATTAATTATCAAAATCAAAACATATTTTAATTAAAAATAAAAAAATGATAAAAATATGAATAAATTTAATGCATTTGGTGAAAATATAATTGTCACTGCGATTGCAGTGTAAGAAACAGACCTTATTCGTTAATGCTTAATTGCTGTACTTGAGGTCTGTTTCTTATTTTGTGTTACTTCAATCTATAAATCCTAATTGTTTCATTGCCTTAATAAAAGTATCGGCTTCACCATGCGGATTGGCATTCTTTGTAGCTTCAATTACATACCAAGAGTATTCATAATCATGAATAATAATCGGTATAGGTTTTCCAAATTTATTTTTTATATATGATTCTTCCTGAAGTCTTTTTGCTACATTGCTTACTGCTGTTAACAGTTCATAATAACCGACAGGTCCTTTTCCTACATAGTTCATATCCTTATCATAGCAATCTTCATCTTCGTATCCGATATTTTTAATACCATTTTGTTCATACCATTTAAATAATATTTCCGTGCCTTCATTGTAATCTTCTGTTGGATCAATTATCGGTATTTCATCCTGAAACCAATAAGCGTAATTCCATCTTTCTTCTGAAAGCAAATCATCGTTTTCGCAAGCCGATTCTGTATTATAACTGATAGTAAATATTGATACATTTTCAAAATCTTTATACGTGTATGCTTCGTTGGAATATACAAAAAATGAAATGGCATAAATGTCTTTTGCATTCCATGAATCTATTTCGTTTTTAACTCTGTTATATAAGTATTCTTCTAAATCTATCATATCTGTCTCCTTATTATCTAAACTCTCATTTTTTATATCTGCTTGCTCGCATGAAGAAAGAGTCAACAATATTGCAAATATTAAAAAGAAGGCAAGAAATTTCTTCATTTATAAATCCTTTGCTAATATAACATTTATATTTTATATGAATATATATAATATAACAATTATTATATAATAAAATTAATTGCTATAAAATAAAAAATATTTAAGCGGATAAATTAATGAAGTATATATCAGCTTTTTTTATGTTTGTAAAAATATATATTGACTGTAAAAATACGTACTGTTATGATTAGTCAAAAAGGAACATATTCCCAAAAAAGGCGGAATTATTAATGAAAACAAAAGTAATTATTTTTTTAAGTTTATTGCTATTATTGTTTCCTTGCACATTATTTGCGGCTAATTATAATAATAATGATTATTCAAAACTGCAAACATTTCTGAATAGCCCTTCGGCAATTGACGGCGAAACAAACGGTCAGGCGTTAAATGATTTATATAATGCAGATGACACGTCGACATGGACGGGAGTTACGTGGGATGCAGATAATCCTCAAAGAGTAACAAGTATTGAGTGGGATAATAAACATCTTGCAGGCAATTTGGATTTAAGCGGATTTACGGCTTTAACAAACTGTGATATTTCGAAGAATAAAATAGATTCTGTAAACCTAGCAGGCACGGATAATTTAGTTGATTTTAACGCGTATTTAAATAACCTTTCACAAATTGATCTTTCAGGCAATACAAAATTACAATTTTTATATTTAAGCTGCAACAATTTTGCGAGCCTTGATTTAAGCGGACTAAGCGTTCTGAGATATTTTGAATGTGTAGAGAATAAACTGACGCAGCTTGATATAAGCGATTGTGTGGCGTTGACTAATCTGTATTTTTATAATAATGATTTAACAACGCTTGATTTAAGCAATAATGATAATTTAATCATAATTTCAGGCAGCAACAACAATTTAACAGGCTCGCTTGATATAAGCGATAAACCTAATCTTCTATATTGCTTTGTTAGTGATAATAAGTTTACTTCAATAAAAACAGCAGGGAATGCATTTAAATATTTAGATACCAGAAATAACAATTTATCAATCATACAAACCGATATATTCAGCTCCGGTCAGACATTTACTGCAAACGGGCAAGGGTATATTGACTTTGTCTTCGCGGATAATGAAGGCGATCCTAAAGCGGTTTATTTATACGCGTTCGGGCATTCGGATATGGTGTTTAAAAATTGGACGATAAATGGCTCGGAAGTATCCAAAAGCCCCGTTTATTTTATAAATAAAGATAACCCGCCGACAGAAAATA
>JAAZOI010000266.1 GCA_012797825.1 Eubacteriaceae bacterium
AATGGCAAAACAGCCGAAAGACTGTGACGCAAAACTATAGGGCCTAAAGTATATACTAATGGCAGCCAGTTACCGAAAGGGGGTTATTTTTTATCTTAAGAGTTCGCGTTATATTATAATATGATTATACGTATCTTAGAAAAAATGACTTTCACACCTTGTCTATTACAGGCGATGCGATTAATTCCCTCGAAATTTGTTAAATGCATCGCCTCGTCTTAGACAAAAAATATTAATTTAAAATATTAAAAAGGAGCTTTATGCTCCTTTAGTAGTTTTTATTATTTCTTTGCTGTTTCTTTGCTCGTCTGCAGCTGGGGCATCTTACAGGATTATTTTCAAATCCTTTTTCTTTATAAAATGCTTGTTCGCTTTCGGTAAACACAAAGTTTGTTCCGCAATCTTTGCATTTAATAATTTTATCTGCCATATTATCCTCCTTTATTTATTTTTGTTCTCTGGTTCTTATTCTCTTTTATTTAATAAATAAAGGATTACAGACTTAAGAACATTTACTGCGGCAAAACATTTTTTTAAATATTATATCTTTAAATAAAAATATAATTCAGCAAGAATATATTGAAGATATAAATTAATAAACTTATTGCCTTTACAGTAAAATATATGAATTTCAAGTATGATTTATGTAACAAAAATCAGACAAGTTTTACATTGACAGGCGTAGGATTAGAAATAATATCATTAACAGGGCAGCGAAATTCTAAATTTTCAAGCCATGTCTTCTTAGTTTCTTCATCAGCATCAATATCAGGACATATTTGTACGTTAACTTCTTTTAACCCTGCGCGCATATCTGTCTTTTCTCCTGTAAGCCTTGATATATCGATTGTCGCATCTATTTTAATATCAATGCCTTTAAGCTCAATTCCCATGTCTCTTGCAACCCTGTATCCCACTCCGTTCATACAGCCGGCAAGTGCGGCTAGTACATACTCAACAGGACTTATATGATTTTCGCTTCCATGGTAAAAGTCTACTTTCATTCCGCGTATGTCAACCTGAGTTGTTACGGGACCTCTGTTAATTGAAGAAATTGTAATTTTTGATTCAGCCATAGCACACCTCTAATCTAAAATTTCCAGCCAGTATCCGTCGGGATCTGAAATAAAATATAAATTCATGTCATGATTTTCATAGCATACACATCCCATTTTCGAGTGTTTTTCATAAGCGGCTGTTTTGTCTGCGACTTTAAATGCTATATGGATTTCATTATCGCCTAAGTTATATGGTTCTTTTTTATCTTTAAGCCAAGTCAATTCAAGCTTGTGTGAGCTTATGCCGTCTGAAAGATAAACAATAATAAAACTCCCGCCTGGACCTTCAATACGTCTTGACTCGGTTAAGTCTAATGCTTCATTATAAAATTTGATACTTTTATCAAGATCAAACACATTGATATTGGTATGAAGAAATTGGGCCATAAAGTGCACTCCTTTTAAATTATTTTATCTTATTATAAATCATTAACGCGAATATATAATAATTTTTTGTAAAAATTAAATAAATAATATACGAATAAAATGTACGCGAAACGAATACAAATTAATTGACTTTAACAAGTAAAAGTACTAAAATAAGGTAAATATAAATAAAAAATACTAAAATAAGTACAAAGAAGGTGACAGATGTGCGCGTAATGCATACAAAACTTCCTGAATTCATCGATAAAATGAAACAGGCGGTAAAAAAGAATACACCGCAAAAGAATATTGCTATAAACGGCCTTGAAAATCTTAAAAGCGCGAAAATGCAATCTTTAAGAACGGGACGCATAGAAAGCGCCGTGGAAGAAATAGCAAAAAAAGATAATGTAGACAGAGTTGAGCTTATAGTAATACCCAGGGTGCCCGAAACAATGCACACGGTAATAGTAAAAGGAATAGACAAAGACGGCAATTGCGACAGCGCAATTTTAGAAGTAATAAACATACTGCATCAAACTGAAGAAGCGTATACATCGGGATGCAAAAACATAGAAGACAGACGACCTCAGATTGGCCGCCATTAAGGAGTGAAAAAAAATGGCTGATTTAAAATATAGATTAATACCATATGGAAAAGCGAACAATATTCACGTTCCGATAAATATTGCACTTATAGATTCAAAAGATATTGCGGCGTGCAAAATAAGCGACACAGATGCCATGAAAGCAGTTGCAAAAGAACTTGGAGAACCTACGGGAATAAGCATTTTTGACATGGATGCCGTGACTACAACAAGCGACGGAATTATGATACCGGGAGCTATAATAAAAATGGCTGCGGCTGATAACGGCAGTATTAATCCAGATTTCGGCATATTGCCGATGGCGGAGATTGACTACAGCGAAGAAATAATAAAAGAAGAGCCTCATCTAAAACAATGGGATATAAATTATAAAGGAAGGAAACTCTTTAGAGGACCTAATCCTAAAGATAAAATAATTCCTGTTCATAACGTCGTAATAACGGGAAGAGCGTCAAATAATAATTCCGCAACAGAAATGATGAATATCGCCACAATGGAAGAAATTCTTCTGCCTATTTTAGGGCAGATGCAGATAATGACGGGCGGAGATATTGTCACAGGATATACGGGCGAAGTAATTTCTGTTGGCATAGGCATGACAGTTAAAGAGTTATACGGAAGAGTTTTTCCGACACGTCAATTCGGAGCGGGTGACACTGCTCACGGTTCTGGCATTTATGCCAAAACTTTAAAAAAGAGCATACCGTGCATAGTCGCCGATAAATCAATACTTGCAAAATATACATTGAAGGCGCTTAAAGCAGGCATGAGGGCAGGTGTGGAAATAGGGTGCAGCCCCGCTGTAATAGCAGTATCAAAAGCTTACGGAGCGGATGTTGATATTGATAAAATAACGCCGAAAGCCTTGGAAGAACTGCAAAGCATAGGATTTACAAAAGAGTATATAAATAAGAAAACCGAGAAGTTATCGGAAGAAGAAATAATAAAAAGAGCAGATGAAATTATCCCCGGAGTGGAAAGCCCGAGCAAAATAAAATCAACTGAAATAACGCAGATTAAAACGCTTAAAGTAAAGTAATTATGGATAAAACAAATAATAACGGTCAAGAAATTATTGCTTTTGCCGATAAGACAATATTAAAGATATCTAACGTCAGCATAAAAGGGCTGAATACCAAAGAGCTTGAAAACAGCTTGATGGAAAAATTAAATACTATAGTGCGCATAATTGGGGTTACCGGCGAAAACATCGCAATGGATATCTATAATTTAAACCCTGAGGACGTGTTAAAAGATGCGCAGGGTATTATAAAAGCAGTATCTTTAACGGAAGGCATCAAGGCACAAAATATAATAGATTTATCGGCGGAAAAAGCGGTGCAGGTAGATATTGACAAAA
>JAAZOI010000267.1 GCA_012797825.1 Eubacteriaceae bacterium
CATACAATTCATGGGTGGAGCGATTCAGTACGGGCGAACACAGTTCGCCCCTACGGTGTAAGAAGGAGCGGGGAGAGGTCTCGTTAGTTATCAGATATCAAATAATGATTAAGCAAGCGTATATCTGCGGAAGTCTAATTTAATTTAGTCAAGCGGGTGATAAAAGTGGTTGGATGTTTGCAGAAGTCTGATATTAAATATGCAGTTAAATGTCTGCTGTAATTATTTTTATATCCAATTTATAGCATCTATATATTTATCAGGCATTATATAAGGTAAGCATTTACCTAATCGAACAGCATTTTGTGTAAAGAGTTATTTTTTCTTAATTACCTTTTTTATAATTCATTTATATAATTTTTTATTGTTTTTCGATAAATTTCGATTTACTGCGCGGGATGTTTATGGTAGAATAATACAAATTGTGGTTTGCGGAGATTATTTGTTATGAAAACGGAAAATAATTACGGCTTTGAGCAGATGAGCAAGGACGCGCGCACTTATATTGCGCTGGGGATAGAGTGGATAAGATATCACACCGAAAAAATGAATAAAGCTGCCGGCGCGAAGAAGGACAAACTTAACGCCGAGATGAACGAATATATTTTAAAGATGCGGGACAAGCTTGATTTTTTTGAGAGAGCGGCAGGAGCTGATATCAGAGAGGTAATCGAGGATTTGACGGAGGAAGAGAAGCAGTTTGTTACGCTTGCTAAAAATTTACATACGCAGTTTATTGAAGGTTACCGCGAGCAAACAAAAAAAGACAAGTCCAATATTGAGTATATGCGCAGGATAATTACAAAAATTAAAAAAGCGCAGGACCGGCTTTATAAAGCGGAGCTTAAAGACGATATGGCGGAAGCGGACAGGGAACTTGAAAACTGCTATAAACAGCTGGGCGATACTTTTATGTTGTACAGGCTTGAGCCTTATATAGACTCCTTTACGCCGGAAGAACAGGAGTATATTTTCAGCGGAAGAATGGCTATACTTGCCGGTGATTACGCAAAAGAAGCCGAAAAAGCAAGAAGATTTTTGCTTCGATGCGAGAAAATAAGGCAAACTGCCAATATTGCCGCCAGTACGGGAATGGAATTTGTGAAGATGGAAGAATGCGATGAGGCGGAAGGGGAAAAGGCAGCACAGTGAAAAATCGGATATCCGTTGAAAAATCGGGCGTATGTCTTTCAAAAATTATAAAAAGTAAGCATAAATCTGCCTTAAAAATCTGAAATGCGGTTTTGAGTAATAATATTTAATATAAATAAGACGGAACGGCACGGCGATCGTTGGAATTTGGTTTGGTCGGTTATAAGATAACGCGTCAAACAGCAAGCATAAGTTCAGCAGTTTAATTTTAATAAGTGGGATATCCGATATATGAACAAGCATATATTTATCAGATATTATTGGTAAGCATAAGTCCGTGCATAACAAATCAGAAGTGCATTTTATAAATAGAACAGCATTTTGATAAAAATAAAAATTAACCTTAACTACTAAAGGGGATGGGATAAAACCGTTCTATATTACGAACTTATTTTCTTTCCATAAACCATCTCGGATCCTCGTAAAAAAGATACGTCGGCTTATGCCGTATCCTCACCGTATACCGCATTCCTATTCCGCCCGCTTTTAAACTCGGTGCCCTGCGCACATCAAGTATTTTGTCTATCTCAAATTTTCGCCCGTCTTCCCAATACAGCGCAAGCGGAGTAATGACTCCCTGCGAGTCAAACCGCGCGTCCACCTGCACGTATACTCTGTCCAGATTGTCAAACTCATCATTTTTAATAATTTTATAATCGTTCATGATATTTCCTCGAACATATGTTTGATTATATTATACAGCTATTATATGCATATGTACAGAGGAAAATGCAGGGATTAATTATATTGCACAGCGTTATTTTATAGGATATAATTAATTAAATTATAAAAAAGAAGGTGAATTGATGAAAAAACGATATATTATTATTTCGGCGTTACTTATTTTGACGTTGATTTTCACGGGCTGCGGAAGTTCCGGCGGCAGTGCGAACAGCGGCAGTAAAACCATAATAGAGCCAGAACAGTTGATAAGCAAAACGGAAGCTCAAACGCTTACGAAACTTACTTTAAAAGACGGTGCGAAAACAGAACAGGCTGTTGTTGGGCAGAAAATAATATTCTATGATTCTGAAGCGACAAACACCGGCGTAAGCTTTTTACAGGTTTCGCTGACACAGCAGGCGTTTATGCCTTCGGGCAGCAGCAACACACCGCAGAGCATTTACAATACAATTAAGGGCACAGTTTACAGCACTGCGCGTGTTGAAGGAGTAGGCGATGACGCGTTTTTCGCGACACCGGGACTGCATATATTGTCGCACGGTTACTATATTGTAATAGCGGCAGGCAATTCTGATAAAGCAAGCGTACAGACAGTGCTTAAAGAGGCGGGACTGCTTGCGGTGCAGAATTTAGAGAAGTTGATTAAATAGGAGAAGAGTTAAGATAACGGAAAGCAGGCTTTCCGTTTTTTTGTGCGTGTTTTTGAAAGATGGGGACTCGGGGGACGTTGGGATGGGGTAGTATTGCATTGTTACAAAATATTAATCATTTTTTTCGTGAACTTTCTTAAATTTCATTAATTTCAAAATAATTATCGTATAAGATATAAAATAATGCATCAATTAATGCATAAACATTGACTTTTTGCATATAATATAGTATCATTGTATCACAAAGGAGTGATCCAATGAGTCAGCATTACAATCGGAATTATGCAAAAAAAGAAATAGAATTTATATTAGATATTATAATAGATTGTATTAATAAAGATCATTATATTATTTCTAAAAATAAAAATAGAAAAGAAAATACTGATTTTATTAACAAGTATAATCTAAATTCTACGAAGCAAAAAGAAATTTTATTAAGCATTAAAGTTGAAGATTTTTGTCATTCACTACAAAATGCAAAACCGGGATATGAATATGAGACATTATACGTTTTTTGCTTACAAAAGAAGTTATTTAGTATAGATGATAAAGAAGAAGTGGTAGATATATATATTAAATTTAATATCATTGATTATGATTCTGGAAAATATGTCGTAACAATATCGTTTCATAAATAAAACAAGCGAATAGATTTTTTATTTAAATGATTTTTTAAAGGGGAGGTTAAATAATGAAAGAAATGATTACATTCTGCGAGAAATGCAGAAAAATTGTTGGCTATAAAGAGGAAGATAAAATATTAAAGAGCGAACTCAAAGGAAAAAGTTATCAATATCAGGGCAAAATTGCTTTGTGTGAAGAATGCGGAGCTGAAGTTTATGTTGCTGAAATTGAAGATAAAAATCTAAAATTATTATATGATACTTATAGAAAAGAGAACTATATTATTTTTTTAGAAAAGATATTAGAAATACCTGTTAAATATGCAATTGGCAAAAGACCATTATCTAATTTGTTAGGCTGGGGAGAAATGACATTCAGTAGATACTGTGAAGGTGATATGCCTTCAAAACAATATTCAGATATTTTGCAAAAAATTTATGATGAACCATCTTTCTATTTAAATATTTTAGAAGAAAACAAAAAAAGAATTACTGAATTAACTTATAAAAAAAGTAAAGAAGCGACAGAATTGTTATTAAACGAAAAAAACATTGAAAACAAAATTGATATCGTTATAGACTATTTACTATATAAGTGTGAATATATTACACATTTAGAATTGCAAAAAATATTATACTATATTCAGGGTTTTTATTATTGCTTTAAAAAATCATATATTTTTGCTGAGGATTGCGAAGCATGGGTACGCGGACCGGTTTATCCTACTGTTTATCAAAAATATAAAGAATATCAGTTTAATCCCATTAATGGAGTTGATGATTGGGATGATACTTTATTAACAAATTATGAAAAAGCGGTTTTAGATAGTGTAATAAAAAACTTTTGTTGCTATAGCGGGAAAACATTAGAAAAGTTTACTCATTCAGAAGCGCCTTGGCTAGAAACCAGAGGTGATTTATTACCAACTGAAAGCTCAAACAGAGTAATTTCAAAAGAATTAATAGGTAATTTTTTCTGCGATATAAAAAGTGCTAATAATATTATCACACCCTCTGATATTGAAAAATATTCTAAATATATGTTTGAAAAAAATAATTAGTTATTTGTATTAATATAAAATATGAAAAAAGAAAAAAGAACTAGCAAAAAACTGGTTCTTTCTTTAATTACCATTAAATATTTAATTTAGTAAAAGTAGGGGACGCGGGGGACATTGATATGGAGTAGTATGGTGGCATAAAAATATATATTTTAAAGGAGAAATTTTATGGCAGCTATACCTGAATTTAACTTCACATACGATGAAAACCCTTATATTAAATCGGCGCTGCAATATCAGCTTGATGCAGTCGATGCGGCGCAGCAGCAGTACAAGTATCAAGCTGACAGATCGCTTGCCAAAGCGCAGCAGACGCAAATGCAGACAAACAAAGCCGCGACAGCGAATTACTTCAACACTATAAACCCCTACGGCGCAGGCGCGGACAGCCTTGCCTCAGCAGGCCTTTCTCATAGCGGAATAGCTCAGAGCAATATGGCAAGGGGGTACTCAACTTACCAAGGCTCGCTGGGACAGTCCGCGGCGGATTACGCAAATACGCAGGCGGATATTAACACCGCTATGCTGGGGTACGCCGCGCAGGCAAACGCGGATAAGCAAAACGCTTACGCCAATTATCAGAGTAACCTTGCCAATGATTATAACCAAAGCAGATCATACAATTACGGTGTGTGGCAGGATGCCCAGGACAGGGATTACCAACGTCAAAGAGATCAGATTCTCGACCA
>JAAZOI010000268.1 GCA_012797825.1 Eubacteriaceae bacterium
AAATATGAAGAAGATGACTGGCGTAAAGCAGGTAAAATTTATAACTGTTTACGTGATATAGAAACATATATATCTTATTTTAATGATTTACTAAATGAATTGGGCTATTATAAAAAAGAATTAAAAGATTTAAAATACCAAATTAAATTAGTCGAAAATTATGAAAACAATTTAGTTATTCAAAAAAAGGTAAAAGCGTTGGTTAATGATAAAACTATAGAATTAATTTTTAATAATGAAACATTAGAATCATTATTAAAAAGGGTGAAAGAAATTGAAAACCGTAAAATAAACAAATAAAATTATATAAAAACGGCGACCTGATACATTGTATCAGGTCGTCTTTTTTGCTTTAATTACTTTCCTTTAACTACCTATTTAACTCTGCTCGAATATATTTTAATATTATATGATCCGTATAAATAACTTACATATACATCATAAGCAGTTTTAATTTCTTTCGGTGTTTTTACTTTTGTCTTTATTATCTTAGCTTCTTTCTTTGCTAATTGTTCTGTCTGATTGCTTGATATAAGCGTCGATGTTATTGACGCTTTTTCTGCCTCAAGCGTAGGCGCCGCATATGCGTAAATTACATGATAGCCGTAATCGCTTTTAACAACGCCGCTTACTTCGCCGGGTGAAAGCTTAAACGCCGCGTCTGAAAATGCCGTAACCATATCTGCTTTCGCGAAACGTCCCAAGTCCGCCGCTTCGGTTACTCCGTCTTTACCCTTGTATTCTGTCATAAGTGTATCAAAATTCTCTCCGGCTTTAGCTCTTTGAGCGCATGTTTCTGCCATAGCTTTATTGTCTTCTGAGAATAATATATGTTTTGCGTACATGTATTTTCCGGCTATAATCGCTACATTTTCGTCATAATATTTTTGAATTTCGCTGTCTGTAGGAGTATAAGCCGCGATTTCTGATTTCAGCGTTGTCTCAACTTTGCTTTTAGCTACAAGCATTTTAGCGTTTTCTTTTGAATATTTTTCCCATGCATCATAAGTAAGCAAGTTCTGTTTCAGCATTTTCTCTTTATCCGCTTGTGTCGGAGCAAAGTAATTCATATATAAATTAACGGTCGCAAGTTCCGAGTTAACTTCTTCATCCGTTATCGTCACGCCTTGTTTTGTCGCGTAATTATAAAAAGCTTCAAGCTGCGCGTAATTATTAATAACTTTTTTATAGAATGTCTGCATTTCTTCATCTGACGAAGGAGTGCTTTGTCCTGATATATATTCTGTTATATATTCCTGCATAACGTAATATAAAAACTTGTCCATCGGCAAATCATTTCCGTTTACTTTTGCGACTTTATAATTTTGAAGACTCTGGTCAGCCGACATAATTGTAAAAAAATCTTCTTCAAGAGCGTTGGTGTAAGACAGTTTTTTATAATAGTCGTTTAAAAACGCCTCAAAATCCGCTTTAGTGGTGTTGTGCTCAGTAAAAAAAGCGTCTAATTCATCAGCGCCTATTGCTTGCGTTATATAATCCATGGCGTTTTTAACGTTGGTTTGATATACCGAGTCCTCAACTTTATATCCTCTTGCTACCGCGTCGAGATACTCAGCCTGTACTTCGGTGTAATTTTTAAGAGTTTCTTCTTTAAAATCCTTCAAGTCATTTCCTGTAGGCATTGATTGGTCGTTTACAGCATACACAATTTCATAATAGTTATAATATTTATCATATTCAGCTTTAGTAATATTAGTGCTGTTTACTATCGCTACAACCCTTCCGGCTGCTTTTTCTTCATTCAGCTGTGCGCATGAAGTAAAAGTAAACAGCAAAAAAGCTATTAATATTAAAGTTACAAACTTTTTCATATATCCGGATCCCTTTCAGTTTATCTATATAATTATATAGTTTAATTAATATTTTTCAAGGCGTAAATGCTTTCAAGCACTTTTTTAACATATTCTGGCATAGATAATAAAGTAGTATTATTAAAATGAATTTCATTGCTTTGCTTTTTTGTAGTTATAACTTTAAAAGTGAAATTTTTATAAAGTTTTGTTAAAACACTAGCGTCAAAAGTATTATACGGGATAATTTTTATAACATTTTTATCCTGCTTGATTTTTTCTATATCAAGCCTCTGCGCTAAATTTTTCAGATATCCTATTAAAAGCAGATTATCGGTTGCAATGGGAATTTTACCGTATCTGTCAGCTAACGACAATTTCAATTCTTCCATTTGCTGCTTGGATTCAATTGAAGCTATGTCTTTATATAATTCCATTCTCTGAGACGAAGATGCAATGTAATGCTCAGGAACATATGCGCTTACAAGCAAATCAATTTCCGTATATTTATCTTCTTCCGCCTTTATGCCTTTTGCCTGCAGGATAACTTCTTTTAGTATTCTTGAATACATTTCATATCCCACATCGCCGAAATGACCGCTTTGGTCCATCCCCAGAATATTTCCCGCTCCTCTTATCTGCAAATCTCTTAAAGCGATTTTATGACCGCTTCCAAAGGAAGTAAAATCCTTTATAGCCTTAAGTCTTTTTTCCGCGTCTTGCGGAAGAATTTTATTTTGAGGATATGTGATATACGCATAAGCTTGCTTGTCGCTGCGACCTACTCTTCCTTTCAGCTGATACAGCTGGGAAAGCCCCATTTTATGAGCGTCTTCTATTATCATGGTATTTGCGGTAGGTATATCAAGTCCGTTCTCAACTATAGTGGTGCTTAAAAAAACATCGTATTTGCGCTCTATAAAATCTGCCATTAATTTTTCAAGCTTAGTCTCCGCCATCTGGCCGTGCGCGTAAGCTATTTTTGCGTCAGGGATAAGCGTTTGTAATGCCTGTGCTTTTAGCTCTATGCCTTTTACTTTGTTGTATATATAATAAACCTGTCCGCCTTGTGAAAGTTCTTTATAAATTGCGTTTTTAACTATTGAATC
>JAAZOI010000269.1 GCA_012797825.1 Eubacteriaceae bacterium
AACATAATGTATGTAAATATAAATACCATTAGCAAAAATATGGGATAATTAAGTCCCAGATGTATGGTTTTATGAAACAAAACAGTGTATGTTATGCCTATAATAGCCGATAAGGTCATTAAGAGCGCATGTTTTTTATAATCTTTTTCTATATAATAATTCATATCTACACCTCATTATCCGGTATATATTCCAAAATATCTCCGGGCTGACATTTTAATTCTCTGCAAATCGCTTCAAGAGTGCTGAAGCGTATTGCTTTGGCTTTATTGTTTTTGAGTATCGATAAATTTGCGTTGGTTATGCCAATCCGTTCACTGAGTTCATTAAGGCCGATTTTTCGTTTTGCCATCATTATATCCAAATTTAATATAATAGCCATAGCATCACCTATATTGTCAGGTCATGGTCGTTTTTATATTCGACAGCTTTTTTAAATATTTCCGCAAGTACAATGCAGAAAAGCGAAGCTATAAAAAATATAAATAATGAAACCATAGTCATAAGAGAATTAAATACAAAAATTTTTACTAAAAATATAATACATGTTGCCATGCTGGCTTTTGAAATGCGCTTAAGCGCAGTTACGTTCTTTAAAATAAACGGGTCTGTTTTTTCAACCGAATTAAAAATAACGCGCAATTCATTTAAAATATAAAGCATTAAAATACCGAAAATATATAGTATGACCATATAAAACGCGTACATTTTCGCTATATTGCCTTCATAAAAAATATTCATAAGCCACTGCAGAGTCCACGGAAGGGAGCACATAATTATAACGTCCGAAACCATTAATGCTATAATAATAAATTTTATAAAGGATGATAATAATTTATATCCTTCTTTATTCAATCTCATCACCTCTTCTATGAGTAGTATACTTATTATTTTGTGAATGTCAATAATTATTTATCGTTTATCAATAATTATTTATTGTTTTATATTATTTTATTACATAATTTACAGGCAATATCCGGAAATTTACAAATCTTATAAAAATAACGTTAACTAAACTATAATATTTCACAAAATTACGATATAATTATTTGGGCATAATAAAAAATTTTCGGAGGGCGAATATGTCAGATATTTTAAAATTGCAAAACGGTTCGGACATAAGAGGGGTTGCCATACAGTCAGAAAACGAGGAAGTTAATTTAACAGGCGAAATTGCTTATAAAATAGCGCGCAGTTTCGGAAAATATATAAAAAATAAATATCCTAATAAAGATAAATATACATCAACGGTCGGAACAGACAGTCGAATAACAGGTCCTGCTATTAAAGAAGCGGTGATTTCTGCGCTTAAAGATGAAGGATTTTTGGTATATGATGCGGCGCTGACATCTACTCCGGCAATATTTATGTCAACAATATACGATGAAATAAAAGCAGATTGAGGCATAATGATTACGGCAAGTCACCTTCCGTACAACAGAAACGGCATGAAGTTTTTTTCTAAAGAAGGCGGGCTTGATAAAGCAGATATAAAAAATATTCTCCTTGATTCCGAGTCGGTATTTTCTGGAAATAAATACGGCTCATCTCAGACGCTTAAACTAACAGAAATATACAACAATTATCTGATAAATATTATAAGAAATAAAACTGGCAGCGAAAAACCGTTTTTAAATAAACGCATTATAGTAGATGCGGGCAACGGTTCGGGTGGATTTTTTGTAAATATTTTAAAAGAGCTTGGCGCAAACACTACAGGCAGTGTTTATCTTACACCGGACGGATATTTTCCCAATCATATACCCAATCCCGAAAACACTCAGGTGATGGACGGATTTTCAAAACAGGTATTAAATGTTAAAGCGGATTTAGGCATAATTTTTGATACTGATGTAGACAGAGCGGCGTTTGTGGACAAAACAGGCAGAGCAATCGCAAAGAATGCGCTTGTGGCATTGATGTCATATATAGTTTCAAAAGA
>JAAZOI010000270.1 GCA_012797825.1 Eubacteriaceae bacterium
GGGCCTCCGGACGCGGTAAGTAATATCCTGCTTAAATCTTTTTTATCGTTTCCGTAAAGACATTGAAATATTGCGCTGTGTTCGCTGTCTACGGGTATTATTAACACATTTTTTTCTTTCGCTTTAGCGTTTATAATGTCGCCTGCCGCTACCATTGTTTCTTTGTTCGCAAGCGCTATGATTTTTCCCGCCTCAATCGCTTTATACGCGGGCAGCAGCCCTATGCTTCCCGATATCGCGCAAACGGTAATATCAGATTTATCGTATGAGGCCGCTTCGCAAAGCCCTTCCATACCGCTTACTATTTTGGTGCCGCCGATTGACATATTTTTAAGCTTTTTGGCGGACTCTTCATCATAAACAGCGGCGATATCGGGTGCAAACTCGATAATCTGTTTATACAATATATCTATATTTTTATTTGCCGCAAGCGCTTTTACTATAAGCTTATCGCGGTTATTTCTTACAACATCAAGCGTCTGGCTTCCCACAGAACCTGTAGAGCCCAAGACGGATAAATATTTCATAACTACCTCAAAACCTACTGCGAAACTTTATATGAACTTTTAAGCGAAACCGTTCTGTTAAATACAGGCATCCCCTGCTCGCTTGCTTTGCTGTCAACCGCAAAATAGCCGTTTCTTACAAACTGAAATACTTCACCTGCGTTTGCGTCTTTTAAGCACGGTTCGCAATACGCCGTTACTTCTTTTAAAGACTGCGGATTAATTCTTTCCATATAATCTTTATCCGTACCGTCATCGTCAAGTAACAGCTGTTCATACAAATTTGCTTTAAACTTTTCGCAAGTTGTTGCTTCCACCCAATGGATTGTGCCTTTTACTTTTCTTTCTGTAAAGCCAAGTCCGTTTTTCGTCTTCTCGTCATATGTGCAGTTAATCTGAATAATATTTCCGTCATTATCTTTTATAACATTTTCGCACTTTATAAAATACGCTCCCATAAGCCTTACCTCGTTTCCGGGATAAAGCCTGTGGTATTTGCTCGGCGGCACTTCCATAAAGTCCTCACGCTCAATATATAATTCTTTGCCGAAAGGCACCATTCTTTCACCGAGTTCTTCGTTATCCTGGTTGTTGGATATAGGCAGGTACTCTATTTTATCTTTTTCATAATTTGTAATTACAACTTTTACAGGGTCTAAAACAGCCATTACGCGGTTTGCTTTGGGTTTTAGGTCGTCTCTTATCATATGCTCAAACAGCGCGAATTCCACTTCGCTGTTTGATTTTGATATGCCTATAGCTTCGCAGAAATTTCTTATGGCGTCAGGGCTTACTCCCCTTCTTCTAAGGCCGCACAATGTCGGAAGCCTCGGGTCGTCCCATCCGTCGGCAATGCCTTCATCAATAAGACGCTTTAAAAAGCGTTTGCTCATTACCGTATTTTCAAGGTTTAAGCGGGCAAATTCTATTTGACGCGGACGGACTTTTTTAAAGTCGTCCAGATTATTTAATACCCAGTCATACAGCGGGCGGTTATTTTCAAATTCAAGCGAACATAGCGAATAAGTAACTCCCTCAATAGCGTCCTGTATAGGATGCGCAAAATCGTAGAGAGGATAAATGCACCATTCATCTTTTGTATTGTGATGGTACGCGTGAAGTATCCTGTAAATAACGGGGTCACGAAGCACCACGTTTGGGCTGTTCATGTCAATTTTAGCCCTGAGCACTTTTTCTCCGTCAGCAAATTTTCCTTCTTTCATCTGCGTAAACAACTCAAGATTTTCTTCAACGCCGCGATTTCTGTACGGGCTTTCAATGCCTTGAGTTACTAAAGTTCCGCGGTAGTTTTTAATGTCTTCAGCCGTTAAATCGTCAACGTAAGCAAGCCCTTTTTTAATAAGCTCAATTGCGTAAAGATAAGTCTGATGAAAATAATCCGAGCCGAAACATAGCTTGTTCCAATTATAGCCCAGCCATTTTATGTCCTGCTGTATGCTTTCTACAAATTCCGTGTCTTCCTTAGCGGGGTTTGTATCGTCAAAACGCAGGTTGGTTTTGCCGTTATATTTTTGCGCCGTCGTGAAATTGATATAAATGGCTTTCGCGTGCCCAATATGCAAATACCCGTTGGGTTCGGGGGGAAAACGCGTATATACGTTATCACGTATTCCTTGCGCAAGCTCCTCGTCTATAAAATCCCATATAAAATTTGATATTTTTTTCCCGTCTTCCATTATTACGCCCTCTAAATGTTAAATTTTTCAATTTTATTATTATACCTTAAGTAGAAATAAAATACAAATTTTTATAGTAAATAAAAAACCAAACTTATGTTTGTTTTATTTGATAATATTTGCCAATTGATATATAATTATAAAAAAGTATAAGGAAAAGTAATGAATATACGTGAGTCCAAGGAAATTGAAGAGTATAAAAGGCTGTCGCAATACGCGCAAAAAAGCGCGCAGTCTAAAGGCAGGCAGAATGAAATACCCGAGTGCGAAATACGCACCTGCTTTGAGCGCGACAGAGACAGAATAATACACTCAAAATCTTTCAGAAGGCTTAAACATAAAACACAGGTATTCCTAGCTCCCGAGGGCGACCATTACAGAACGCGTCTTACACATACTATAGAAGTGTCTCAGATTGCGCGGGTTATTGCCCGCGCGCTTAAGCTTAATGAAGATTTAACCGAGGCGATAGCTTTGGGGCACGATTTGGGACATACCCCTTTCGGTCATTTGGGAGAAGCTGTGCTTAACGACATTATGTCAGGCGGTTTTGACCACGCGTCGCAGAGTCTGCGCACCGTTGAGACGCTTGAGCCGCTTAACTTAACGTATGAGGTAAGAGACGGAATTGCAAACCACAACGGCGGCAAAACTCAAAACACGCTTGAAGCGAAAATAGTGCATTTATCCGACAGAACAGCTTATATAAACCACGACCTTGATGACGCTTTAAGAAGCGGAATTCTTACTTTTGATAAAATACCGTCAAATATTACGGACATATTAGGCGCTACAAGCCCCAAAAGAGTTGACGTCATTGTAAAAGATATAATTAACACAAGCAGCAACAGACCTGAAATTAAGATGAGCGAACGCATTTTTGATATCACAAACCAGCTTCGCACTTTTTTGTTTGAAAATGTTTATTACAGCTCGGAGAGTAAGCTTTCAGAAGACAGCAAAGCTAAAGACATAATATACAGACTGTTTGAATATTATGTAAAGCACTTTCATTTAATGCCGCCGCAGTATGTACAAATATCAAAAAATGAAGGAATTAACCGCGCGGTATGCGATTATATAGCGGGAATGACAGACAGATACGCCATAAGCAAATACATTGAAATTTTTATTCCCAATTCATGGGAAGCAAATTAATCGGGAGATAAAATGGCAGGTTTTATAAACCAGGGCAAACTTGACGAATTATTGTTTAAAGCCGATATTTTATCGGTTGCCGGCTCTTATGTGAATTTAATAAAAGCGGGCAGCCTTTATAAAGCCGTATGCCCTTTTCATAACGAAAAGACGGCAAGCCTTATAATAACTCCGTCAAAGGGTCTGTTCCATTGTTTCGGCTGCGGGGCGGGCGGAAACGCGATAAATTTTATAATGAAGATCGAAAACTTATCGTTTATAGAAGCCGTAAAACTGCTTGCCGAACGATATAATGTAGATATTGACTTTGAAGGCGATAAAAAATCCGCTGAAGAAGCAAGAGTAAAAAAGCGTCTTTATGAGCTTAACAAAGACGCCGCCAATTTATTTTACCTGAATTTAAAGTCTTCTCAGAGCGCGGCGGACTACATAAAAAAGCGCGGACTTAACAAAGAAATAGTAAAACAGTTCGGAATCGGATACGCAAAAAACGAGTGGAATGATTTAATAAATAATTTATTAAAAAAAGGTTATACTAAATCAGAATTTTTAAAATCAGGATTATGCATAAAATCCGCTAAAAATGACAATATTTATGATAAGTTCCGAGACAGGGTGATGTTTCCCATCCAGGATGTCGCAGGAAAGGTAATAGGCTTCGGCGGAAGAATTATAAACAGTAAAGATACTCCTAAGTATTTAAACACATCCGAGACCGAAATATTTGTCAAAGGAAGGCACTTATATAATTTAAACAGAGCAAAATTTCACTGCAAAGATTACATTATCTTAGTTGAAGGATATATGGATGTTGTAGGGCTTGCATCAGCGGGAATAGAAAACGCCGTGGCGTCTCTCGGAACGGCTTTTACAAGATACCAGGCAAATTTGATAAAGCAATACACAAATACCGTTTATTTATGCTACGATTCCGACAGCGCGGGAATAAACGCCGCAATGAAAAACGCGCAGCTGCTTGACGATATGGCTCTGGAGGCGAAGATAATAATTTTAAAAGGCGCCAAAGACCCCGACGAGTTTGTATCGAAATTCGGAGCGGAAAAATTCTTATCGCTTTTAAGCAGCGCGGTTGACGTTTATGTTTTTAAAATAATCGCTCTTAAGCGAAGTTTTAAAGACGGCCTTTCAAGCGATGAAAGCAAGTCCAAATTCGCAGGCGGCGCGATTAAAATTATACAGGATATACCCGACAGCATAAGAGTTGAGCAGTATATGGAATATATAGCGAAATCAAGCGGCATAGCTAAAGGAATACTTCGCCAGCAGCTTGAGAAAAATAAACAGAAAGAACAAGCAGGCGCAAAACTTGCGGCGGCTAAAAAAGAGAATACTAAGCAAGGATCTATAACCGCGCAGGAAAAAATAATAAATATTTTATCAAATAACAGTGAAATTTATCAAAAATATAAAAATAAAATAAAAAATTTAGAATTTAATGAAGGAATTTTAAAAGATATTATAGAATTTATTATAATAGCATATGACAGCGGAAAAAAATTCAACCCGAACGAATTTATTTCTTTATTAAATGATGAAA
>JAAZOI010000271.1 GCA_012797825.1 Eubacteriaceae bacterium
AATTAAGGACAATAAGAAACCCGTATTTTTTTCTTTTAATAAAGATAAGCAATAATATACAGAAAAATATAATAACTTCAGTGCTTGCCAGGCTTGTTATGGATTTAAAAATAACAGTATTAGCCGGGCTGATTATGTTTTGTATACCGTTATATATAAAACTGTCAAAAGCTATTTTTTCTTTTTCCCATACATCTTCGGCTATTAATGTAAATAACACCAAGCACAATAGAGCAAACAGCCAATCTTTATTGGTTATAATAAATTTTGTAGTTTTCTTAACGGGTTTAATTAAATATTGCATACTATTTTAATATATACTCTTTTTTGTATTTTTTCCAATTGCTTACCATTTCATTATATTATTATTAATAATTTTAATACTTTCAGCTATTGAAGAGTTGTTTATTACTTTGTAAATTTCATCTATTTTTTCGAAGTTATAGCCTTCATCCAGCCAGTGCGGTATCATTACCTTTAGCGCGGCTATTGTTTTTTGAGGAGCGCTGTTTTTGCCGCGGCCGTCATGCAGGCATATAATTTTATTATTATGCACTCTTTTTGAAAGTTTTTTAATTATCTTTTTTTCTGTTGTATTTTTTGACCAGTCTCCTGCCATTACAGTCCAAAAAACCATTTTAATGTGATTTTGGCTGGCATAATAATATGTAAGTATATTCAAATTGCCCCAAGGCGGCCTGAAATATTTTATCTGCACATCCAAATCATTCATTATTTTTAATGACTCGATAAAATCTTTTTTAGTATAACTAGGTGAGGAAAAAAGGGCGTTTTTATGTTCCAGAGAATGTACGCCTATTGTATGGCCGCTTACTTTCATTCTTCTGATAATTTCAGGATTTTGTTTTGCTTTTTCTGCGACTACAAAAAAAGTAGCTTTTATATCATAAGAATCCAATAAATCAAGAAGAATGTTTGTATATTGCGGCTCGGGTCCGTCGTCAAATGTGAGATAAATTCTTTTTACTCCGTCTAAGGCATGATGCGGTGTTTTTTTAAAACGATATAAGGCTGACGGGTATGCGCTGTAGATACCGAATATTGCAAGAACTCTTATGAAAAATTCATGTGTCATTTAGAATATTCTACGCTCCAGTCATTTATTATTTTGCATAAATCAATTTTTCTGGTTTGTTTTTGTATACAACGCATTTGATTTTTAATAATATTTAATTGATTGTCATCGTAAATTAACTCTGCAAGCTTAGCATACGTATCTGAGTTATTATTCCAGATTACTTTTCCTATTCCGTTTTGCTCTACAAATCCTGCATTTACTTTTTCGTGTGCCAACGTTGGCTTTATAATGAATATTGGAAGGGCGGTATTGATTGCTTCGAATAAAGTAATGCCGCCGGGTTTAGAAATAAGTATATCTGACGAGCTCATAAGCTGTGAGATATTATCAGTATAACCAAAAATTTTTATATTTTTGTATTTGCGTTTAAGACTTTTATACAAACGTTTATTTTTGCCGGCTATTACGGTAACGTTTATCCCGCTCATTTGGCTGAGGTGAAGAAGGATGTCATTGCATTTAGGAATTAATCCGATTCCTCCGCCCATTATTAATATGTTTTTATTTGCGCCCTTAGCACCGGAAAAAGCATTAACCTTAAATTCCTGCCTTACAGGTATGCCGCTTATATAAATATGCTCACTATTGATGCCTTTTTTTACAAGGAAATCTTTTATTTCTTCGCATGCGACAAAATAGGCATCAGTATTAGATGAAATCCATTGACTATGATATGAAATGTCCGTAATTAATGTAAACAAAGGAATATCTTTTAATTTTTTTGAATCTTTATATATAGATACATACTTTGAGGTAAGAGGCGAAACTGAAATAATGAAATCTGGAGAATACATATTTATAAGTAAATCAATTTTTTTATTTGCAAAATTTTTAAAAGGATATACATTACTATTATCGCTTATATCAAATAATAAGTTAAACAATCTGGGCAATTTACTTACAACAAAATTAAATGATTTATAAATAACCGTATTAAATTTCGGCAAAGCAAATTCTAAAAAATCAACAATATCAATTATCGCGGTAGGATAAGAGTCAGCTATTTCCTGTTTTACAGCTTCTGACGCGCAAACATGACCCATTCCGAATTGTCCGGTTAAAATTAAAACACGCATTGCTGCTCCTTGTAAAACAAATGTGAAATTTATGCGAAATTTATTATACCATTTATAAATTAAATAGTGAAATTTATTTTTGAGTTATGGGTACTGAGAGATAAATAAGTAAAATTTGTAAAGGTTTAAATTTTTTACATATCAATATTGACATATAGTATAAAAAGATATATTTTTAAATAAGGTCGTTTATTAGAGGAGGTTAAATATGGAGATAAATTTCAAGGGTAAAAATGTTGTTATTACAGGCGGAAACGCCGGTATAGGATTAGCGGCGGCAAAGCTATTTGCTAAATGCGGCGCGAATGTAGCGATATGTGCAAGAAGAGAAGACAAGCTTAAAAAAGCTGTTGATGAAATAAAAGAATTTGGCACAGTTGTATACGGTGAAGTTTGTGATGTAGGTAAAAGCGAACAGCTTTTCAAATTCGCTGATAATGTTGAAAAAACTTTAGGCACAATTGATGTCTGGGTAAGCAATGCAGGGCTTGCAAAAGCGGCTAAACTCATTGATACATCTGAAGAAAGTTGGGATGAACAATTTAACGTGAATTTAAAATCTGTTTTTATCGGAGCAAAAATTGCAAAGGACAAGATGAAAAACGGCGGAGTGCTTATAAACGCGTCTTCATTTGCCGCGCTTATGCCTTCTGTTAATACCGGAGTATACGCCGCAACTAAAGCAGCGATAAGCAGCCTTACAAGGACTCTCGCATCCGAGCTTGCTCCGTATAAAATCCGAGTTGTAGGCTATATACCCGGCGTAATAAATACGGACATTAACACGGAAAGAATAGCAAATGAACGTGAAAGCTTGCTTGAGTCAATTTCAATGAGAGAGTTCGGCACCGCAGAGGATGTAGCTAACGGCATAGTATTTTTAGCGTCTGAATACGCTTCTTATATAAGCGGTTCATGTCTTGAAATTCACGGAGGAAAATATTCAACTCAAAACCCGATAGCTGCCTGGAAAATTAAATAAGGAGCAATTATGAAAGAAGACAAACACCTTTATATTTTGTGGACAAACTCGGACATTCTCACTTCGAAGCATATGGTTATGATGTACGCAACAAACGCAATGCTGCGCAAATGGTGGGATAATGTCACAGTAATTATTTGGGGAGCTACAGCTAAACTTGCCGCTGAAGACGAAGACATTCAGATGAGCATAAAAATGGCAATGCAAGCCGGAGTTGAATTTACTGCGTGCGTAGCGTGTGCGAATAATCTGGAAGTTAAAGAAGATTTGGAAAAGCTGAACATCGAGGTAATACCTTGGGGGATAGGGCTTACCGAGATACTTCAAAATAATCAAAAGCTAATTACAATATAAAAATAATTAAAAAGCACTTATTAAGTGCTTTTTTTATTGACAAAATAAGCATATTGTATATAATCAATATATACAATATAAAGAGGTATTTTGTGAATATTATAATAAGCAATTCAAGCAATCAGCCGATTTATGAACAAATAAGCTCTCAGATAAAAAATAAGATAATATCGGGAGAGTTAAAGCAAGGAGACGCGCTGCCTTCAATGAGACTGCTTGCGAAAGAACTGCGCATAAGCGTTATAACGACTAAACGCGCATACGAAGATTTGGAACGCGATGGTTTTATAACATCAATAACAGGCAAAGGAAGCTTTGTAGAAGGGAAAAACCTTGATTTTGTAAAAGAAGAGCATCTTAAGAATATTGAGTCTTTGATGCAAAAAATAACGGAATTATCGAATTTATGCGGTATTAGTTTGGATGAGCTTATCGAAATGCTTACTTTGATATACGAGGAGAAATAAATGGAGAACGCACTTGAGATAAAAGGTCTTAAAAAAGTATACGACAGATTTGTTTTAGACAATGTTAATATCACACTGCCTCAAGGGTGCATTATGGGTTTTATAGGCGAGAACGGGGCGGGAAAAAGCACTACAATAAAATTAATATTAGGGCTTATAAAGAAAAACAGCGGAGAGATAAAAATACTCGGCAGCACACAAAATAATAATGAGGAAAATATAAAAGAGCATATAGGCGCAGTAATTGATGAGAGCTGTTTTCCTGACAATTTGTGCGTAAACGATATAAATATGATTTTAAAAAATATTTACAGTACGTGGGAAGAGCAGAAATTTTTATATTATGCAGATAAATTCTCACTGCCTGTAAAGGAAGCAGTTAAGAATTATTCACGGGGCATGAAAATGAAACTCTCGATAGCCGTGGCGCTTAGTCACGACAGCAAGCTGCTTATACTTGACGAAGCGACAAGCGGGCTGGACCCTATTATCCGAGATGAAATTCTAGATGTATTTTTGGACTTTATACAAGATGAAACACACAGCATTTTTATGTCATCGCATATAATAAGCGACCTTGAGAAAGTATGCGATTATATTACTTTCATTCACGAAGGAAAAATTATTTTTTGCGAGTCCAAAGATGAGCTTAAAGAAAAATTCGGCATTTTAAAATGTTCCGAAAATGAATTTTTAAACATTGACAAAAGCATTATAAAAGGTTACAGAAAAAATAATTTCGGCGTTGAAGCTCTTGTGTATAAAGATAAGATAAAAAAAGACTACACAATAGATAATGCCTCAATTGAAGATATAATGCTTTATTATATAAAGGAGCAGTAATATGAAAGGACTTTTATTAAAAGATCTTGTCAACTTAAAACAACAGACAAAAATATATATCATAATCATCGCTGTGTGGCTTGCTATTGCGCTTTCAAGCAAAGACGGTTCATTCTTAGGCGGGATGATTTGCGTTTTATCTGTCATGCTGCCGATAACTACGCTTTCATATGACGAGAAAGCTAAATGGGATAAGTACGTGCTTTCAATGCCTGTATCAAGAAAACAAGTTGTAGAAAGCAAATATATACTTGCTTTGGCGCTTTCGTTTATTGGTTGTATTATTTCTTTTGCGTTTAATTTATTTATAACAAAAGACGCTTCTCAAAGCATACTTATGTCATTGGCATTTTGGGCGTTTTCGATATTCGCGTTTTCTGTGATACTTCCTTTAATATATAAATTCGGTGTGGAGAAAGGAAGAGCGATAATATTAATAGTTTTTTTGGCGCCTACAGTATTGGCAATTTTGATAGGTAAGCTTAATATAAATCTGCCAAGTAAAGAATTTTTATACAATTTAAAATTTGTTGTTCCGATATTTATAATAGCTGCGCTTTTATTATCATGTTATATTTCAATAAAAATATTTAAGAATAAAGAACTTTAAAATAGAAGAGCGGTTTTCGCTCTTTTATTTAATCTAATTTTTTCAGTTTGTCTGCATCTGCTTTTTTCAACATGCCGCTGTCTAATTGAGATTGCAGATACTGCTTTACTTTGGCAGAGCGCGATATTTTTTGTATTTCTATCAATGCATTTATTATATCCGAAAGAAGAAGTGATTTTTGGGTATCTTTATAACTGTTTATATCAACTGACATTAAAGCGTCCGCTGTTTCTTTCGCAAGTTCAGGTTTATACGCTATCCATTCAGCAACGCTTTGGATTGTCTGGCGGGAAGTGATAAATTTTTCATCAGAGAAGTGTTTGAAATAGTCGCTATAAACACCGTTAAATAAATTATCTTTATCCCATTTTATATTTTTGGCGATAAGCATGATGCCTATGCTTCTTTGATATGAATTGTCATCATGCAACTTTGAGATAAAATTATTAAAATAAGGATACACATCATCGAACAGTTCGCTTCTTTTTTGGAGCGTTTTAAAAGCAATATATCTGGTTTCATCATTTTTGCTTGCCAACTCTGAAATTATAAATTTTATATCATTTTCCGTTAATGAAGAGGCGAGAGCATCCTCGTTATTTTTATAGGCCATTAAAGTCTGAATATCCATACCAATCATCTCCTTATATAAAAATAATTATATTATAAGTATTTTTATTTGCAATAATTTTAAAAAAACGTTGTACTTACGCATACAAGTGTCTTATAATAAATACATGTTAAATTTTTGATAATAGGAAGGTTTATAAGATGAATCCTGTATATATAGCGCAAAGAATTAATCAACTGGAAAACGAATCAGCGTTTGAAGTGCTTTCTAAAGCAAAGGCATTAGAAGCTCAGGGACACAGCGTAGTAAGGCTGGAAATAGGACAGCCTGATTTTAAAACTCCCGAAAATATTATAAATGCGGCATACAACGCGATGAAGGGCGGGTTTACAGGATACACGCCTACGGTGGGGCTGCCGGAGACTAGAAAGGCTATTGCACAGTATGTGACAAAATATAAAAATGTGCCGGCAGAAGCAGAGAACGTAATAGTAGTGCCGGGCGGCAAGCCTATTATGTTTTTCGCAATGCTCGCTTTAATAAACCCCGGAGATGAAGTAATATACCCTGATCCTGGATTTCCCATATACCGTTCATGCATTAAGTTCGCGGGCGGAGTGCCTGTGCCGATGCCCATACTTGAGGAAAATGATTTTCGCGCTGACGTGGAAGGCTTAAAGGCATTAGTTACAGACAAAACAAAAATGATAATAATTAACAATCCCGCTAATCCGACAGGCGGAATATTTACAAAGGAAGATATTAAAAATATAGCCGAATTTCTTAAAGATAAAGATATATTTGTTTTATCAGACGAGGTGTATGACAGGATAGTATTTGACGATGAAATAATATCGATAGCGTCAATTCCTTATATGAAAGATAAAACAATATTGCTCGACAGCTTTTCAAAAACATACGCAATGCCGGGATGGAGAATAGGCTACGGCGTAGCAAACAAAGACATTATAAATCAGATAGAGCTGTTAATGGTGAATTCCAATTCCTGCGCGGCGGCGTTTTCGCAGATTGCGGCTATAGAAGCTCTTACAGGACCGCAGGACAAAGTTACCGAGATGGCAGCGGCTTTTAAACAGCGCGCGCTTTATATGGCGGAAGCGTTAAACGGCGTAAAAGGAATATCGGCAAGAAAACCCAGAGGCGCGTTTTATGTGTTTGCGAACATTAAAGAAACGGGGCTTACGAGCAAGGAATACGCTGAAAGACTGCTTTATGAAGGACACGTTGCCGCCCTTGCGGGAACGTCATTCGGAGGATACGGGGAAGGATACATAAGGTTCTCGTGCGCGAACTCGCTGGATAAGATAAAAGAAGCGGTTAAGCGAATTGAGAAGTTTAACGAGAAGATATTAAAAGAAGCACACGCATAATATAAGTAAAAAGCGCCAAAGGGCGCTTTTTTTATAATAATTATTAATATTAAAGTTCATTGATCATGTTAATATAATTAAAGACAATAACTTTAGTTTATAGAAATAAATTTGTTCCAACACTCCCATATCTCATTAGCAATTTGGTTGTAATTTTCCTCTTTGCCTGCCAATTCTTCGTTAAACCATTTAACAAATTCTTGGTAAATTATATTTCTAAGCTCAGCTTGGGAAGATGCTTCTTTAATTCGGGGAAGAATTGTGCCTGTTTCCGGTTCGTATTCATCAGATATATAACCTATACCAATTGGGTCATGCCGCCATAGAATCTCTAAAACTTCATTATATAGATTTTCATATCCTTGTTTTATCTGTTTACGTTCCATAGTTTCTTTCCTTAACTGTCCTTAGTTTAAATACGGTTATTTAATTAATTTATGACATTGAAAGCAATAATCCTATTAAAGGCAGTGCGAAAAGCATAAACAAAGTTGAGACGGTGACAATTACAGCTCCTTCTTTTTCATCCAGGTTGCATTCCTTTGCAAAGGCGGGCAGCAACGCCGCTACAGGCATAGCAAACATTATTACACCCGGAGCTATATAATAAAAATTATCTGTAAACAGCGTTAAGATGAAGTACATTGCGGCAGGGAACAGCAAGACCCTGTAGATTGATACTAAAATTACGTTTATGTTTTTAAAAACGCTTATATGAACCTCGCATAAGCATAAACCAACAAAAAGCATTGATAAAGGAAGTGTCATACCGCCTACAATTGAAACAGTCTTAAGGACAGGGTATGGAAGCGGTATTTTCAATAAATATAACATGAGCGAAATGAAAAATACAATAGTAATTATTGGAAGCATTTCTTTTAACGTAGGGCGGGTTTTCTCGCCGCGGAGCAAATAAAAGCCTACAGGAAAAAAAGTTAAGTAATATGTTATGTTAAAAATTATCGCATAAATAACTGAAGCTTTGCCCAGCACCATCGCAAGGATAGGGAAGCCTAAAAAACCTACATTTGTGTATAGCATGCTGAATGAATAAAGGCCTTTTTTCTTGCTGTCAAGTTTTAAAAGTTTCGGCAGATACCACGCAAGTACAAATCCGATAATATAAGTGCATATAGAAATTGATATTGTAATCAAAAAATCTCTTGATGAAAGTCTATCTGTTGTAGACATTACGGCATCAATAAGCATACAAGGAAGTGCAACATTAATAAGCATCTTTGAGAGCACTTCTTTTTGTTCGCTTTTTATTACTCCTCTTTTACCTGCCGCAAACCCTATTGCGGCTATTAAAAACAATATTATAACCTGATTTATTACTTGCGAAAATTCTATCATTTTATAAACCTTATAAATAATTTATTTTATTGTATCTTTAACAGATATGGTAAGTCAACTTATTTTATGTCTGTAAGAATAATTAATAATATTCTGAAAAAAATAATTTAAATTATATATCAGAGGATATTAAAAATGGATAGTATTATCGGCAAAGATATTTACAGAAAAGAAGCGTATTTAAAAGTTACTGGTCAGGCAAAATATACTGATGATTATTTAATTACAGGAATATATCATGCAAAACTGCTTACAAGCAAGTATGCACACGCGAACATAAAAAGCATTGATACCTCACAAGCGATGAAATCGCAGGGGGTTAAAGCTGTTATTACGGGCGACGATGTAATTATTTTATGCGGGAGCGTTATTGAGGATATGCCGCCGCTCGCAAAAGGAAAAGTAAGATATTACGGAGAACCCGTGGCAATTGTTGTTGCGACAAGCGAACAATTTGCTAAAGCTGCGTTGTCAAAGATTGATATTGAATATGAAATGCTGCCGATTATAAATTCTGTTACGGATGCGCTAAAAGAAAATTCAGCGCTTGTTCACGAGAATCTGATGCAGTATAAAAAAGCCGTAGTTGACGTATACCCCGAAGCGGGAACTAATATATGCAACCGGGTCAAAATAAGAAAAGGCGATATATTGCAAGGCTTTAAAGAAAGTTATGCAATTGTTGAAGGCAGCTTTTCTTTACCGCAGTCGGACCATGCTGCCATGGAAACCAGGTGCTGCCAATGTGAAATACTAGCGGACGGCAAAGTTTTTATACGGTCATCTTCGCAGGCGCCGTTTTCAATAAAAAAGATGATAAGCGAGTATTTTAATATTCCCGATAATAATGTAATAGTGCATGTGCCATTTGTAGGCGGCGGGTTCGGGGGTAAAGCCGCAGTGCAGATTGAGATACTTGCATATATCGCCTCTAATTTTGTAGGAGGTCATGCGGTTAAGATAGCTAATGAAAGAGAGCAGGATATAGTAACCTCTCCTTGCCATTTAGGGCTTGAAGCAAAGATTAAGTTAGGCGCGGATAAAAACGGTAAAATAACTGCTGCAGAAATGTATTTTAACGTCGATGTCGGCGCTTACGCGGAAACGGGACCCCGCATGACTAAGGCCATGGCCGTTGACTGCGCAGGACCTTATAATTTTGAAAACATCTGGTGCGATTGCCTAAGCGTATATACAAACCATCCGTATGTGACATCGTTCAGAGGATTCGGTCATGAGGAATATACTTTTTGTCTTGAAAGAATGATGGACAAGCTTGCAGCAGCGTTAGGAATGGACTCATTTGATATAAGACGAATAAATGCCTTAAAAGAAGGCGATTATACGCCTACTCAAGCAAAAGTAACTGTAAGCAACACGGGAAATTTACCCGCTTGCTTAGACAAATTAAGAGAACTTATTAAATGGGATGAAGGAATAAAAATATCAGAAAGTGACAGTTTAATAAAAGTAAAAGGAATTGCCTGTTTTTCAAAGACTTCGGATTCGCCTACGGACGCGGGCTCAAGTGTATTGCTTACATTTAATATTGACGGAAGCATTAACATAAACTGCGGAGTTGTGGAATACGGACCGGGAATGAAAACAACTGCCGCGCAAATACTGGCTGAGAAAATGAAAATGGACATCAGCAAAATCCATGTAAAAATGGATGTTGATACTCAGACAAGCCCAAAACATTGGAAGACAGTCGCGAGCATGACGACGTATATGTTAGGAAGAGCTATACTTAAAGCGGCTGATGATTTAATATGGCAGCTGCTCAATATTGCAAGCATTGCTCTTAAATGCCCTAGCGAAGAACTGGATTACGGGAATGAAAATGTATTTGTAAAAGCGGACCCGTCTTTATACGTTGCATTTAAGGATATTGTGCACGGATATCAATATCCTAACGGCAATTCAATAGGCGGTCAGATTACGGGACGAGGCAGCTTTATTATGAGCAATTTAAGTTATTTAAATACAGAAACGGGTTACGGCAAAGCAGGGCCGTACTGGACTGTAGGCGCGCAAGCTGTTGAGATAGAATACGACAAAGATCAGCACACATACAGAGTAATAAAAGCCGCAACTGTAATAGACGCGGGCAAAGTATTAAATCCTAAAACATCAAAAGGAGTTGTTATGGGAGGAATATTAATGGGGCTGGGGCTAGCCGTAAGCGAAGCTTTTAAATACAATATAAACGGAATAGTACAAGATACAAGTTTTAGGACTTATAAAATGATGCGAATTTCCGAAGCGCCGGAGTATTTAGTTGATTTTGTTGAGACTCCGTGCATTGAGTCGCCATACGGAGCAAGAGGCATTGCGGAACACGGCATACTGGGAATACCTGCCGCCGTTGCTAACGCGATTTCATTAGCAGAGGGCATTGAT
>JAAZOI010000272.1 GCA_012797825.1 Eubacteriaceae bacterium
CCGTAATTTATCGAAACTATTTTCTCGTCAACATTTCTTCTTGCTCTGCAGAAACCTGTCTGCCCTTCGTCCAGATTGCAGTTATGAGGGCATACATTGCATATTAATTTCATTTGTGTCTCACCACTTCAAACCTCTGCATTTCGTACGGCTCATTCGGTCTTATCCCCGCTTTTTGAAGCGCTATGCTTATTTGATAATCTACGCTGTCCACTCCTTCAAGATTGGGAAGCAGCAGTCCTTTTCGCCCTTTGTGCGATACTATTACTCCATATTTGTATACGTCAAGTTCCTCTTTTGAGCTTATACTTTCCGCTTCTCCCAGCACATCTACGCTGTATTCCAGCTCGTCAAGCTCGTCTTTTCTTAAGGGCTCAAACCTTGGGTCGTCAACTCCGGCGCTTATCGCGTTGTGTATTATCTCGCTTGCAATATTTTCACGCGTCGGCATAATGGTGCCTATGCAGCCGCGCAGCATTTTGTTTTTCTTAAGCGATACAAACACACCCGCTCTGTTTGAAAGCATTTCACCCGGAAGATTATCGGGCATGTCTATAATTCTGCCTTCATTTATATAAGCCTCAAGCGTGGCTCTCGCAAGTCGCACATAGTCATCCTCATTATTTTTAATCTGTTCTCGCCTTATTAAATCGGCGTTTATAAATTGTTCATAAAAGTTCCTGCTCTCGTCTTCTCCGTCGGCTTCAAAGCTAGCAACAGTATATCCCACGCCAAACGGTCCTTCGTAAGAAAGCAGGTGCGATTTTACTTTCATTTTATCGTAAACGCCTGCCATTATTACAAAGCTTCTAAGCCCGCATTCGGCAGCAAGACTTAAAAACTCTTCGTCGAATGTTAAGAATTTCATAAAATCCGACTTCACTATCGCCTCGTTTAATTGTTTGTCAAAATCAACGCCTTCTTGTGCGAAGCCGTAATATCCGTCGTGCGTCAGCTTGTGAGACATATCACCGCTTGCTATAAAAACAATATTTTTACCGCTTTTCTCTGCAGCCTGTTTTATGCATTTGCCAAGTTTATAATGCTCTGTAAGGCTTTGCCCTGATATTCCTATTCTTACCGTTTTATAATCCGTATAATATTTATTTATAAAATAAAGCGGTATCATCGTGGCGTGATCAAGCGACTTATCTTTTTGACCCAAAGTACCTGCATAAACGCCGCTGTGTTTTGCCTCGTTTGACAGATTCTTTATAAATTCCTCATCGTACTGCGTTCTTATTTTCACATCCGACGCGCCGAACTGGCTGAAACTGCCTTCTGCGTATTTACCAGGCGAAATATGAAAATAATCGGAATATACAATTGAATGCGGCGATGTGACAATTATTATGTCAGGTTTTATTTCAGCTATTTCTTTCGCGATTTTATCAATGGAATCAACTGTTTTTTTAATTTCTCTTTCTTGCCCTCTGCCTACCTGCGGTATTATCAAAGGCGGATGAGGTATTATATAAGCGTGTTTAAGCTCCATAATATGCCTCCCTTATATTATTTTAACTGATTATATTTTACCACTTTGCTTTATTTTAAAACATAACGCAAATAAAAAAAAGAAAGCAATTATTTATTATAAAAAAAATATAAGATTATAATTTATTGTACTATTTAATTCATCGGATATCTCAAATTCAATTAACTTATAAGCTCCAAATTGAATTACTTTAAAGGACTGATTTAAATTTAAGTATATTTTTTGAATTAATTACCCCGTAACAAAACAGACTACGGCGCTATACCATAGTCTGTAAGTAATTACTGTAATTAAATTATTCAATCGGTTCAAGAAGAGCTAAATCGTACGGCGTTTCCTGATATACGTAATTCAACCAGTTTGCGAACAATAAATTACCCTGCCCGCTCCATTTTATTATTATCTCTTTATCTGGGTCGTCGTCAGTGAAGTAATTGCTCGGCACTTCTATATCAAGCCCTTTGTTCTTGTCTCTTATGTATTCCAAATTAAGCGTTTCCCTATCGTATTCCATATGTCCCTGAAGGAAAACCCGCCTGTTTTCATTGGCTGTTATTATATGTACTCCCGCAATATCCGACTCCGCAAGTATTTTTAATCCGTTTACTTTTTCTATATCTTCTTTTTTAATCGATGTGTGTCTTGAATGCGGCACATAAAACTCGTCGTCAAAACCTCTTGTAATCTCCGATTTCTTATCAAGCGTTTTATGCTTAAACACTCCGAACAATTTTTTATCGAGGATATATTTATCTATGCCGTAATGGTAATAAAGCCCCGCCTGCGCACCCCAGCATATATGCAATGTGGAAAAGACATTTTTCTTTGTGTATTCAAGTATCTCAGAAAGCTCCTCCCAGTAATCCACCTGTTCGAACTTTAAAAATTCCACTGGTGCTCCCGTTATAATCATGCCGTCAAAACGCTGGTTTTTAATTTCGTCATATGTTTTGTAAAAATTATCAAGATGCTGTTTGTCAGTGTTTTTTGACTCGTGGCTGTCCATGGTAAGAAGCTGCAGGTTAACCTGCAGAGGCGTATTGGCAAGCATCCTTATAAGCTGCGTTTCCGTAACTTCTTTTGTGGGCATTAAGTTTACTATTGCAATGCGAAGAGGACGAATATCCTGCTGCTCCGCTCTTTCGTGATGCATTACAAATATATTTTCTTCTTTTAATAAACTGTAAGCTGGAAGCCCTTTAGGCACAAGTATCGGCATAATTTTTTCTCCGTATTTATAAAATACCTCTTATATATATAAATATTAAGAGGTAGATTATATTATAGCAAATTTATTTCCAATTTAAATATATTTTTAATTTTCTTTTTCGCCGCATGCTCCGCAGCAGCCTTTGCAGCCTTTCAGCTCATCAGTAAGCGGAATGTTGTTTTTCTTATAGTAGTCGGCAATCGCGGCTTTTACCGCTTCTTCGGCAAGAACCGAACAGTGAACTTTTGCGGGAGGCAGCCCGTCAAGAGCTTCAATTACGGCTTTGTTTGTAAGCTTTAATGCTTCGTCTATTGTTTTTCCTTTTATCATTTCTGTTGCTATTGAGCTTGTAGCTACAGCCGCTCCGCAGCCGAATGTATTGAACTTGGCGTCGGTAATTTTGCCGTCATCAATTTTTAAATATATTTTCATTATGTCTCCGCAAGTGGGATTGCCTACTTCGCCCACTCCGTCGGCGTTTTCCATTTTGCCCACGTTTCTCGGATTTGAAAAATGATCCATTACTTTTTGACTGTATTCCATTATTTTTCCTCCTTTATAATACTTTCCCATACAGGCGACATTTCACGCAGCCGCTGTATTATTTTGGGGAGTTCTTCTATTATATATTCTATTTCTTGCCCAGTATTATATTCACAGACAGTAAGTCTCAGCGAGCCGTGCGCTACCGCGTGAGGAAGCCCTATGGCTAAAAGCACATGGCTCGGATCAAGCGAGCCTGACGTGCAGGCGGAGCCCGAAGATGCGCATATGCCCTTCATGTCAAGCAGCAGCAGCATCGATTCTCCTTCAATACCTTCGAAGCAGAAATTCACATTGCCCGGCAGACGTTTTGTTCTGTGTCCGTTTAATATGCTGTGAGGAATCTTTGACAATTCCTCTATAAGTTTGTCGCGCATAGCCGTTACTTTCTTTTCGTTTTCAGTCATTTCCGAAATAGACTGCTTAAGCGCGGCCGCCATACCTACTATACCCGCAACGTTTTCCGTGCTCGCGCGCTTGCCCATTTCCTGGCCTCCGCCTAAAAGAAAACTTTCAAGTTTAATTCCTTTTTTGCAGTATAACGCGCCTACGCCTTTGGGGCCGTGAAATTTATGGGCAGACAGGCTAAGCATGTCAATATTCTCGTCTTTAACGTTTATGGGCAGATGCCCCACAGCCTGAACCGCGTCCGTGTGGAACAATACGCCCTTTTCTCTGCATATTTTTCCTATCTGGGCAATAGGCTGGATTGTCCCAATTTCATTGTTGGCATACATTACGCTTACTAAAGCGGTGTCTTGTCTGATTGCCTTTTCAACGTCTTCTATTTTAACTATGCCGTCTTTATATACATCGAGGTATGTTACCTCGAAACCTTCTTTTTCGAGCTTTTCAAACATGTACAAAACAGCATGATGCTCTATTTTAGTGGTAATTAAATGCTTCTTGCCTTTTTTCGCCCCTAAGTTTGCGGCAAACGTTATTGCCCAGTTATCGGCTTCCGTTCCTCCCGAAGTGAAGTATATTTCTCTCTCTTCGGCTCCGAGGCTTTCTGCTACGGTTTTTCGCGCTTCTATTAAAGCTTTGGCCGCTTCTCTGCCAATCTGGTGCACGCTTGAAGGATTGCCGTAATATTTATCAAAATATGGCAGCATCGCTTCAATTGATTTTTTGCTTACTGCGGTTGTTGCCGCGTTGTCTGCGTAAACTATCATATTAAATCTTCTTTCTTTTTTATATAAATTTTAAAGCGTTGTCTAAATCGTAAATTATATCGTCTATATGTTCCGTTCCTATTGAGAGTCTTATCGTATTCTGTTTTATGCCCGAGGCGTTAAGTTCTTCTTCGTTCATTTGCGAATGCGTCGTGCTTGCGGGATGTATTACAAGCGATTTCACATCCGCCACATTTGCAAGAAGTGAAAACAGCTGAAGATTATCTACGAATTTCTTCGCTTCGTCGGCTCCGCCTTTTACTTCTATTGTAAATATGGAACCCGCGCCGAGCGGAAAATATTTATCATACAATTCTTTATATCCGCTGTCTTTAAGGGACGGATGGTTTACTTTTTCAATTTTTGGATGGTTTTTTAAAAACTGTATTACTTTTTTTGTATTTTCTATATGACGCTCTATTCGAAGCGACAGCGTTTCAAGTCCCTGCAGGAAAATAAACGCGTTAAAAGGAGATAATACAGCTCCCATATCACGCATTATTATTACCCTTGCCTTAGTAATATATGCGGCAGAGCCTGCCATTTGTGTAAGGATAATATTATGATAACTGGGATTGGGTTTTGAAAGGCTTGGGAATTTGTCGTTTTGAGCCCAGTCAAATTTGCCTGAATCTACAATAACTCCGCCTATTGATGTTCCGTGTCCGCCGATAAATTTTGTTGCTGAATGAACTACAATATCCGCTCCGTGCTCAAACGGTCTGAAAAGATACGGCGTTGCGAATGTGTTATCTACTATTAACGGAATGCCGTGTTTATGCGCGATATCCGCTACTTTTTTAATATCAATTACATTGCAATTGGGATTTCCGAGACTTTCAATAAATATAAGTTTAGTATTCTCTTTTATCGCGTTTTCAAATGAGCCCTCAACGTCCGCGTCAACAAATGTTGTTTCTATTCCGTAATCTATAAGCGTATTTGCAAGCAGATTATAAGTGCCTCCGTATATTGTTACTGCCGATACTATATGGTCGCCTGCGGATACAATGTTAAGAATAGCGTATGTAACCGCCGCCGAGCCCGATGATGTGGCAAGCGCGCCTACGCCGCCTTCAAGCGCTGCAATTCTTTTCTCAAAAACATCCGTAGTGGGATTTGCTATTCGTGTATAAATGTTTCCTTCTTCTTCAAGCGCAAAACGAGCCCGCGCCTGTTCGCAATTTTTAAATACATATGATGAAGTCTGGTATATCGGCACGCATCTTGCGTCCGTTGCGCTATCGGGACTTTCCTGCCCTACGTGAAGCTGAAGTGTTTCGAATTTAAAATTTCTTTTCTCTTTAATCATAACAATTTACCATTTCCTATCATATTAGTATGGATTATATATGCATATAAAATTTTTGTCAATGATTACTGCTCAATAAATTTTTCTAAAGCAAAATTGTCAATATAGTCATTCATTACCTCATACAGCCCTTCCCAGAATTTAACTGTTTCACACTCTTTATTCCTGGGGCATAAGTTAATTTCATCTTCAAGGCACGCAATCGGAGCAATGCTACCCTCAGCGGCTCTTATAATCTCTCCTGCCGTATAATTGCTTGCGTCCTTTGCAAGCTTATAGCCGCCGCAAGCGCCCCTTAGGCTTATTACAAGTCCGTTCTTGTAAAGTTTCGATATAATATTTTCAAGATATTTTATCGAAATATCTTCACCTTCCGAAATTTCTTTGAGAGAAATATACTCTCCTGTATCATTTTTTGCAAGGTAAATCATAATGCGCAGAGCGTATCTGCCTTTTGTAGAGATTTTCATATTCAACCTCTTTTTTATATTTTATAAAAATAGTTTTATTATTATACTACATATTAAGTTATATATAATCATGTAATTTATTAAATACAATAAATATTTTATAAAACATAACAAAAAAGAGGATTTTCTCCTCTTTATTTTTTAATATCATACACGTCCGATTTAACTTTTATTCTGTTAATGGCTTTATGCAGCGCAATTTCAGTCTGCGTCTGATCAAAACTGCTTTGCTTATGCTTAAGTTTTTCTTCTGCCCTTTCTTTTGCCCGCTCTGCTCTTCCAACGTCTATTTCATCAGGCCATTCAGCGGCGTCCGTATATATTGTAACGCTGTCCTTAATATTTATAAATCCGTCAGACAATGCCGCTATTTTATATTCATTTTTACCTTTTCCGGGTTCTTTTATCTTCATTTCGCCGGGAACTAAAAGTTTGCAGCCCCATATATGGTTAGCCATAAATCCTTCGTCTCCGCCGGTTGTGCGTACTATTACCATCTCGGCGTTATCCGAATAAAACATTTTTTCGGGTGTTATGACTTTGAGTTTAAATGTCTTTGCCATTTTGCGTAAACCTTTGTACTACTTCGTCTATTCCGCCGGCAAAGAAAAACAGCGATTCGGGAATTTCGTCATGTTTTCCTTCAAGTATTTCCCTAAAGCCTCTGATGGTCTCCGAAAGAGGTATATATTTACCCGGCGTTCCTGTAAACTGTTCCGCGACATGAAGCGGCTGGGAAAGGAATCTTTGAATTTTTCTCGCTCTTGACACAACAAGTTTGTCGTTATCGGACAGTTCATCCATACCCAGTATTGCTATTATATCCTGAAGGTCTTTATATTTTTGCAGCACTTCCTGCACTCCGCGCGCCGTATTGTAATGCTCTTCTCCGAGTATAAGCGGATCCATTATTCTTGAAGTCGAATCAAGCGGGTCAACCGCGGAGTATATGCCAAGCTCTGTTATCGATCTTGACAATACCGTCGTCGCGTCAAGATGCGCAAACGTTGTCGCGGGAGCCGGGTCTGTAAGATCGTCCGCCGGAACATAAATTGCCTGCACGGAAGTAATGGAGCCTTTTTTTGTAGACGTAATTCTTTCCTGAAGCGCGCCCATTTCTGTTGCCAGCGTAGGCTGGTATCCGACAGCGCTGGGAATACGTCCGAGCAATGCCGAAACTTCGCTGCCTGCCTGTGTAAAACGGAAAATATTGTCTATAAATAATAGCACATCCTGATGCTCAACGTCTCTGAAATATTCCGCCATCGTAAGTCCGGTAAGCGCAACTCTCATTCTCGCTCCGGGAGGCTCGTTCATTTGGCCGAACACCATCGCTGTTTTTGCTATAACTCCCGATTCAATCATTTCGTTATATAAGTCGTTTCCTTCCCTTGTTCTCTCGCCTACGCCCGTGAAAACCGATATGCCGCCGTGTTCTTTTGCTATATTGTTAATGAGTTCCTGTATTAATACTGTTTTGCCTACGCCTGCGCCGCCGAACAGCCCTACTTTTCCGCCTCTTGTGTACGGCGCTATTAAATCTATTACTTTAATGCCCGTCTCGAATATAACAGAAGATGTGTCCTGTTCTTCAAATGAAGGAGCGGCCCTATGAATAGGCATTTTCATTTTTGTTTCAACTTCGCCTTTATTGTCAATGGTGTGTCCTGTTACGTTAAACAGCCTTCCCAGAACTTCAGCACCGACAGGCACTTCAATAGGTTTTTGCGTATTAAAGGCCTGCGTTCCTCTTACAAGCCCGTCCGTTGACGACAACGCTATGCAGCGCACTATATCATCGCCAATATGCTGCGCAACTTCAGCAACAAGCAGCCTGTCGTTAAACCGTATCTCTATTGCCGTAAGCAGCTTCGGCATTTTATTTGAATCAAATTTTATATCAATTACCGGCCCTATAATCTGATGTACTACGCCTGTATTTTCAGCCATTTTCTGCGCCTCCTTTTATTTCAACGCTTCCGCGCCGCGCACTATCTCTGATATTTCATTTGTAATTGCCGCTTGTCTTATTGTATTGAATTCCAAGCTCAGCTCGTCGATCATTTCAAGCGCGTTGTCCGTCGCGTTTTCCATTGCTATTCTTCTTGCGGCGTGCTCGCACGTCGCTGATTCTATAATAGCTTTGTAGACCGCAACTTCTGAGTATTTTGGGATTATATAATTAAACACTGCATCATCTGATGGCTCGTATTCTATAAATTTATTTGTTTTTTTATCTTCTTTGCTTTTACATTCATACGGAAGCAGTGTCTTTACCATAACTTTTTGCATCAAAGAGTCTATAAAAGCGTTGTATACCAGCACTATTTTGTCTATTTCGCCTTCATCGTACATTTTCAAAAACGGCTTGCACAGCATCTGCACTTCTTCAAAACTCACGCTTTCAGGCGGATATAAGTAATCCTGTATAATTTCATATCCTCTTTTTATAAAATACTCTCTGCCTTTATTGCCTATCGCAACTACTGCCGGTGTTTCTTTATTTTTTTCTTCGTTCATCTCTGATAATACTTTTTTTATAATGTTCGAAGAAAAACTGCCGCATAGTCCGCCGTTGCTTGTAATTGCTATATAGCATGTTCTTGCTTTTGTTGTATTGTTTGATTTTTTATTTTCAAGATCAGCATTTTTAAGTATTTCTTCTATTTCCTGTGTTATTACAGTGAGGTATTTATTCGTTTTCTCGTATGCATTCTTAGCTTTGCGAAGTTTTGCGCTCGATACCAGCTTCATAGCATTAGTTATATGCTCTATGCTTTTAACGCTTTTTATTCTTCTTTTAATGCCTCTTATGCTGTTTTGCGGCATTATTTATCACCCTTTGATTTAAATACTTTTTTATATTCTTCAATTGCCGATTTTATAGCATTTTCAAGCTCTTTGCTTATATTGCCTTTTTGCTTAATTTCGCTCACTATTTGCGGATAATGTGTGTCCATAAAATCATATAATCCTGTCTCAAAACTATGGATATCCTCAACTTTAATATCCGCAAGAAAATTATTTGTGGCGCAGTATAATATAAGAACCTGATGCTCAACTTTTATCGGGCTGTACTGGCGCTGTTTTAAAATTTCCATCAACCTCTCGCCATGGTCAAGTCTTTGTTTTGTGTCTTTGTCTATATCCGAGCCGAATTGAGCGAAACTTTGAAGTTCGCGATGTTGAGCAAGTTCCAGTTTTATTTTCCCTGATACTTTTTTCATCGCTTTTATCTGCGCGTCGCCGCCTACACGTGATACCGAAATGCCTGAGTTTACGGCAGGTCGGTGACCGGTATAAAACAGTTCCGATTCAAGGAATATTTGTCCGTCAGTTATAGATATAACATTTGTGGGTATATACGCCGAAACGTCTCCGCTTTGTGTTTCAATTATGGGAAGAGCCGTAATTGAGCCCCCGCCAAGTTTATCCGACAGCTTAGCGCCGCGTTCAAGCAGTCTGCTGTGCAGATAGAAAACATCTCCGGGGTACGCTTCTCTTCCCGGCGGTCTTCGCAGCAGCAGTGACATTGTTCTGTATGCTACCGCGTGCTTGGATAAATCGTCGTATATTATCAAGACATCGCGTCCTGCGTACATAAATTCTTCCGCCATTGCGCATCCCGCAAAAGGAGCTATATACTGCAGCGGCGCAACATCGCTTGCCGTTGCGGAAACTACAATTGTATACTTCATCGCGCCTTTATCGTTAAGCGTCTGAACAAGCTGCGCTACCGTTGATTTTTTCTGCCCTATGGCAACGTAAATGCATATTACGTTTTCTTCTTTTTGGTTTATTATAGTATCAATAGCTATTGCGGTTTTGCCTATTTGCCTGTCGCCTATAATTAGCTCTCTTTGGCCTTTGCCAATAGGTATCATTGAGTCAATAGCTTTTAGCCCTGTTTGAAGCGGCTGGAAAACCGACTTTCTTTCAAGCACGCTTGGAGCTTCATTTTCAATAGGTCTGTGTTTTTTTGAATTAATAGGTCCTTTGCCGTCAATAGGCTGACCGAGTGCGTTTACTACTCTTCCTATAAGAGCGTCTCCGACAGGCACGTCAACTACCGTTTTTGTGGGCTTTACAATATCGCCTTCCATTATGCCCTCATCGCTGCCTAGTATTACGGCGCCGACGTTGTCTTCTTCAAGGTTTAACGCCATTCCGAATACTCCGCTGGGGAACTGCAGCAGCTCGCCTACCATGCATCCGGATAGCCCGTAAATTCGCGCTATTCCGTCACCTACCTGTAATACTGTGCCGAAATCCGATATTTCAAGTTCACTCTTATAATCTTTTATGCGCTGTGCTATAACCGCGCTTATTTCTTCTGGTTTTATGTTCATGCTTTAGCCTCCCTAATATTTAAAGCAGGGAATTTTAAATTCTTAAGCTTTCTTCCAAATCCGCAATACGTTTTTTTATCGTAGCATCTATTACTTTTCCTTCTACGAGTATTTTCACGCCGCCTATTATGGATGTGTCTTTTATATTCTTAAGTATAACTTTTTTGCCTACAAGGCGTGATACTTTTTCATCAAAATCTTTTATCTGAGCCTCTGTAAGCTCAACCGCTGAAAATATTGTCCCGGTTGATATGTTTTTGCTCTCGTCTATTAAAGCAATATACATATCCGCAATTTTTATAAATTTCGAAGTTCTTCTTTTATCTATTAAAATGTACATAAAATTAAGCAGTTCTTTACTTATCTTACCTTCAAATATGTCTTGCACCGCGTCTTTTTTATTTTTTCCTTCTATAACAGGCGTTTTTAAAAATTCAAAAAACTCGCTGTTATTGATGAGTAAATTTTTAATATCAGTAATTTCCGATAAAATTACTTCTTGTATGCCTAAGCCTTTTGCAACGTCGTACAAAGCCGTAGCGTAAGCAGCTTCTACCGTTAATTCTGCCATTTCATTTTGCCCGTTTCATTTAAAACTTTATTTATAACAGCCTGATGTTCGGCGGCATTTAATTGTTTTTCAATTATTTTTTCCGCCGCCAGAATTGACAGCGCCGCTATTTCATCTTTCATATCTTCAATGGCAGCTCTTTTCTGTCTTTCTATCTCAGCTTCAGCCTGTTTTTTAATATTGTCAGCTCTTTGCTCTGCTTGGTTTATTATTTCTCTTGCCTGTGTTTCAGCTTTGATTTTGGAATTTTTAATAATTTCTTTTCCTTCAAGTTCAAGACCGAAAAGCTTTTTTTCATACTCTGCTTTGAGATTTGCGGCGTCTAAATTAACTTTATCAGCAGCCTCTATTGACTGCGTTATGCTGTCCTGTCTTTTCTGCATGAAATCTCTTATTTTGGCAAAGAAAAATTTCTTCATTATCAGATATAAAATGATCATATTGACAGCTATCATTAAATATGTCCAATCAAACTGAATTAAATCAGTATAGATTTTCATGTCTCTGTCCTCCCTGCGGCTTAAAATTTTATATCAGGTTAATGAAAGGATTTGCGTACATTAAAATTATAGCTACAATAAATGCGAATAATCCCGTGGTCTCCGTAACAGCCATGCCGATAAACATTATTTTCATAATGTCGCCCTGCGCTTCAGGCTGTCTTGCTATGCCTTCTACCGCTTTGCCCGAAGTAAAGCCTACGCCGATACCTGCTCCGATAACCCCTATCATTGCAAGACCTGCTCCTATTGCGGATAGTCCTAAAATAAATGCCTGCGGTGTAATTTGTGCCATAATAATTCCTCCTGTTTAATTGTGTTTATCATCTATATTCAAATAATTTTATTTATTATTCTTCTTTTGGTTTCATCGCGTTTGCTATAAACGCCATTGTCAGCATTGTAAAAACATAAGCTTGCAGCACCGATTCAAATATATCAAAGAAAAAATTAAGCGGAAGCGGTATTGCTATTATAAAAATCGGAATAGATCCAGTTAACAATGCAGAAAGTTTTTCAAGCGCCATATATAAAAGTTTCATTATAACCACTCCGCCTAAAATATTGCCGAAAAGACGGAAGGAAAGCGATAGCGGAAATGAGAGCTCGCTTAGAAGATTTATCGGAAGCATTAAAAAATTAGGCTCAGACAAATGCTTTATGTATCCGCCTAATCTTCTTGTTTTCACAGCGTTGTAATGAATCATAACAAACGTTATTGTAGCCAGCGCAAAAGGAGTGTTTAGATTTGTGGTAATAGGTCTTATATCAAATAATCCTATTAAATTTCCCAGCAGCAGGAATATAAATAAAGTTCCGATGTACGGTGCGAATTTCAGTTTATCGCTTCCCATAACCTGACCAACCCAGTTATATATAAAATCGACTATCCATTCTGCGTATGCCTGCAGACCTTTAGGAACCTTTTGCATTTTTCTGGTTGCCAACAGCGCGAAAACAATCATTATTACGCTAATAATTAATGACCAAATAACTGTTTCGGTTATATAAAAATTCCCGATTCCTATTATTTTTTTTGTGCCTAGTTCCATGTCTTCACCCGTCTCTTACTTCTGCTTCTTAAAATATTTATTCCTTGCGCAAAGAAGACGCTTAAATTTATCCCTAAAAATCCTATTATCATACCTATCGCGCTTACGCTTGATATTATAATTGAAAAATACAGCGCAAGTCCGTATATAATCATTCTGATAACATATCCAAGCAAGTTAAATATAATACCCCAATTATTGTTTACAGCAATCTTTACAAACGCGTATAGTATATTCATGTTTATCGCTGTTATTACGGTTCCTGCAACCAGCCCTAACGTAAATTTTATGTCAAATCCTATAAAGAATAATGATACGGCTTCGCATATTAAAACAATGATAATATTAAGTTTTATTACTTCATTCTTATATTCGCAAGCGCTGTTCATTTTGCCTTTATTCCTTTTTGTCTTTTTCAATTACCATTTTTATGAGTCGGTAGCTTCCAATAAATCCTGCAAAAATCCCAATAAGTAAAAATATAATTAAAAATGTAGCGTTAGCATTATATTTTCTGTCTAAATAACCGCCGAGCATAGCGCCTGCCACAATAGGTATTGCCATACTAAGTCCAAGCTGAGAAAACAGGGCAATCGCCCAAATGACTTTTGTATTTCTTTTCTTCATTATATTTTCTCTTTAATTTATTAATATTTTTAATATTATTAACAGTTTGTTACTTTTAAATATTAATATAATTAAATAGGATAATAATATATTAAATTTCTGAATAATATATTAAATATTTTTCTCCTATATACTGCTGTTAAATATATATATATATCATTACATTCATACACATAAAGCGCATAATGCAAACATCAGTAAAAGCGCTATTTTTGCGGCGAGCGCGTTATTTATTAAATGAATTGCAGCAGCACCTAAAACGATAATAATGGCCGTTATTAAGATTATTCGTGTATATGTAAGTATTTTGGGGTGCTGTTTTAAAATTTTACTTTTCATATTTATCTCCAACTGTTTATTCAGTCATTAATCTTTATGAATTGTTAAAATATAAAAATTTAAAAAAAAATCGCTCAAAAGGATTATACTTTCCTTCGAGCGACGTTGCTCCGGCCAGCCGTTTTACTGCGTTATTAATTTTGTTTTATAATACTCTTAAATTCTAAAAAAGTAAAGCCCTTTTTCAAAATAATTTTATTCTTCATTTCTTAATAATTTATGAAAATTTAAATATTTTTTTCTTATAATCTCTGTCCATGTTCTCTGCCTGCACACCTGGCATGTTACAAATTTATTTTAGGCGCGAAAATCATTTGTGCCAAAGGTAGAGTAAATCTTGTGCCGCTGCTTTCGCAAATTAATTCGCATTTGATAAGCCAAAGCAATAATGCGGCAGTTGCGGTGGCAACAACTAGTAACGGTATTATTTTATCGAGAGTTTACGCATTCCTCTTTGTGACTTTTTTACTATAAGACCATATACAATAATTAAGATTAATATTTTTATATTAATGGGGCGCAAATTTATTGTAAGCGTTGAGTTCTTTATTTTTGCTGTTAGTTCTCATAGAGTAAAATATGGTATCAACAAATGCCTCATCTATATGTTCCTTCATTTCTTTTTCTGCTAAGACAGGTTCATTAAGAATAATTGCGTTTGCTATTTTAACATGATTAGGTGTAAAATTTAAATCCTTACGGGAATTAAATACATGTTCAACATTTGTCATCATATAAAATTTTATTTTTTATGCTAACGAATTATAAAACTTCATTATATATTCATTGCCGCATGACTGTATGATAAGGCTGTGAAATTCAAAATCTGCGTCTTTCATTATATTTACATCATCAGATTTTAAAAACACTTCAGCAATTTCATATATGCGCTCTTTGTTGGGACAGTTTAATTGTCTTGCGCATAAAAATGCTGCGTTACTTTCAAGCATTGATCTTGTATAATAAATTTTTGTTATATGCTCAGAGTATTCCGATACGTTGTAATATTCATCTTTACATTCATCTTTTTCTATTAAACCGTAATCGCTTAGTAAATTCAGAGCTTCAATTACTGACGTTTCTTTTACCCCAATTTTACGCGAGAGTTTTATAATATCAATTTTTATACCCGGTTTTAAATCTTCGTAATTTATACTGCTTAAAATCATTCTGTTAATTCTTCTGCTTAATTCCATTTTGTATCTTTCGATATCGAAATTTTCTGAATTTATCATAAATAGTTACTTCCTTTACTAAAAATGATTTGTGTCAGTTAAATAAATATTTTTATACCTCCTTATTTCATATAAAAACACAAAAGCAGACTAAAATCTAAAACAATAGATCCGTCTGCTTGATTTCTAATTTTAATTATCTTAAGCCCATATTATGTAATCCTTTTCACTTATTTGTATATATTATAAATATATATATATCTATAGTCAACAATTGTTAAAAAAATGTTTACGCACAAGAACAAAAACTACATATTATTCTATAAATAATATATAATTTAAGACGATATTAATATTTCTAATGTTTTTTATAGAAAACTTGTGAATAAAAGTCCAAAAA
>JAAZOI010000273.1 GCA_012797825.1 Eubacteriaceae bacterium
AAATAAATTGAAAGCACTTTTTTCCGCCCGATTTTTTCAACAAGGTAAGCCGCGCTGAAATAACCCGGAAGTTGAGCAAGGCACATTATTAAAGTAAATTCAAAGCTTTTTACAAGCGCGAAACCTTTAGCGACCAAAAGCGTCGGAGTCCACAGAACGAAGCCGTAGTAGCCGAAATTGATGCCGAACCAGATAATCCAAAGCACTATTGTAGTTTTTATGAATTTTCTTGTCCATAAGTCTTTTATAGTTACTTTTACGTTTGATATGGCTGTATTTACAGTATCTTTAATATCAGAGCTTTCCATTCCTGCTTGCGTCTCCATTTTTTTAACCAAAGCATCAGCATCTGAATGTTTGCCTTTAATCTCAAGATAACGAGGAGATTCGGGAACAGCAAAACGAAGCACTGCAGCAAACAATGCAGGTATGCCGCCAACAAAGAACGCTGTTCTCCAGCCGTACTGCGGTATAAGCAGATAAGCTACAAGCGCCGCGAGAATCCAGCCCCAAGCCCAAAAGCTTTCAAGTATAATTACGTTGCGGCCTCTTATTTTTGCAGGAGAATATTCGCTTACTAAAGTAGAAGCTGCGGGAAGCTCTCCGCCAAGACCGAAACCGGTTAAAAATCTTAATACAAGCAGCATATAAAAGCTGTTTGCAAATCCGGAAAGTATGCTTGCGACACCGTATATAATGAGAGTTACCATAATAACAGTTCTGCGTCCCCATTTGTCCGCAGCCATGCCTGAAAGCATAGCTCCCAGCCCCATACCGAGCATACCTATGCTTCCTATAAGTCCGAGCTGGGATGTTGATAACGCCCAGTCTTTTCCGATTGCCGCCATAACGCCCGATACCATGCCCTGATCCATCGCATCAAACATCCAGCCGATACCGGTAAGCAAAAGCACTTTTAAAAGCATCGGTGTGAAGGGAAGTCTGTCTATACGTTTTGATATGTTCATGTGGTGCTCCTCTCTGCCTTATTATTATAGGCAGAATAATATAAAATAATAAAATATAATGATTTTGTAATATAGTTTTAAATTTTACAGTATGGGAGCACAAGTGTCAATACTTTTGTCTTGACACATAAATAACATTATTAATAATAAATATATTTATGATAATAAAAAAAAGGAATAAAGCATTATGCATTATTCCTTTTATGTATTAGTTATTAATTAAAATATCTGTCAAGCAGACCTTTAAAGGCTTTTCCGTGCCTTGCTTCGTCTCTTGCCATTTCGTGAACGGTATCGTGTATAGCGTCAAGGTTTGCGGCTTTAGCCCTTTTTGCTATATCAGTTTTTCCTGCCGTTGCGCCGCATTCGGCTTCAACGCGCATCTGCAGGTTTTTCTTTGTGGAATCTGTAAGCACTTCTCCTAAAAGTTCAGCGAATTTTGCTGCGTGCTCCGCTTCTTCAAATGCCGCCTTTTCATAATAAGCGCCGATTTCTGCATAGCCTTCTCTGTGAGCTACTCTTGCCATTGCAAGATACATGCCCACTTCAGTGCATTCACCCATAAAATGAGCTCTTAAATCTGCTAATATATCATCGCTTGCGCCTTTGGCTACTCCTAATACGTGTTCCGCCGCCCAAGTCATTTCGCCTTTCTGTTCCGTAAATTTATTTGCCGGCGCTTTGCACTGAGGGCAGGCAGCAGGAGCCGCTTCTCCTTCATAAACATATCCGCATACTGAACATACAAATTTTTTCATAATTATTTCTCCTTTAGAAATATAAAATTTTATATTTATAAGCTATTTTAGCTTTGTTTTAATGTGGAGTTTCAATGCAATTTTTGCAGAGTCCTTTAAAGTAGACGTTTTTATCATTTATTTTAAAGCCGTTCAAATCTTTGAATATTAAGTTATTAATGTCAATGTCAAAGTCATATACCGCGCCGCATTTCTCGCATTTGAAATGGCCGTGATCTGCAAGGTTATATTCATATCTTATTTCATTGTCTTCTATTGTGATTTCACGCAATATGCCGGCTTTTACAAAAGCGTTCAGCGTTTTATAAATAGTGGATTTGGAAAGGGTAGGGAGGTCTTTTTGCACTGCCGACAAAACCATATCCGCCGTAGGATGGCAAAAATTATTTGCAAGATAGTCAAATATAATAAATCTTTGATGAGACGCTCTGAGATTATTTTTTTCAAATATTTCGTAATACTTTTGTTTCATTATAATCATTCCTAAATAATATTATATACAAAATCATACTAAGTACGATTTACATATATTATTATAAACATAAAAAATAAAAATGCAATATAAAAATAAAAAATTTTGAAAAAAAATACAACCCGTTAATTTTGGGGTTGTATTTAGAATATTTTATTAAAGGTTTATTAATTGGGTGTTTGAGTTTTGAATTTTATTTTATCTATTTTGCATATTATCTGAACAGCGTCTCTGGCAGATTTTAGCGCGTTGGGCAGACCGCCTCCCGGCGTGAGCCATTGACCGATAAGATAAAAATTTTCAAGACCCGGTATGGTTTTTTCTAAATTTTGATTAAAGTTTTCTTTTGTAGGCAAAAAGCCCATGGTAGCGCCTCTGTAAATGTTTGTGTATCTTACATAAGTGGCGGGGGTAGCTATATCGTATACTTCTATCTGATCAGCAATGCCCGGATATAGCTGTTCCAGTCTGTCGATAACTTCATGTGCTAATTTTGCTTTTACGTCATTATATTTATTTTTATCTTTATAAAGTTCATTCCAGTATTCAAACTTAGAAAAGAAACGCACTGCAAATGAAGTTTTTCCCTCATCTGCCAGCGTTTTATCGAAAGCGTAATTATGGATAATCATATAAGACGTGGGTTCGTTTGCAATAATAATAGGATCTTTTAACCTTTGATATATTAAATGCGGCTGCGCATCCATATTGCGGTTAATTCCGAATGAAACTTGAATGTAGGGATTGAAAGTGGGCATGTTATCAAACCATTCTTTTTGTTTACTTGTAATGCATTTTCCATCAAGCATATTATATATTACACTGTGAATATCAGATGCCGATATTATGATGTCCGCGTATAGTTTACTTCCGTCTGATAATTGAATTCCGATAGCTTTGCCGTCCTTTATAAGAATTTTTTCTACGCGTTTATTATAATTGACAATGCCGCCCAATGATAAATAACGTTTTTCAATGTCGCGCGATAGTTTTAAAGAACCGCCAATAGGATAGCCTGCGGTTTTATTGGAGCACCAAGCCATTGTTCCCAGAAACAGAGGCATAGGCATGTCGCCGTCTCCCCAAGTAGTTCTTAACATATCTCTGATTATTTTACTTTTAAATTTATCCGCAAAATCAGCCATGCTTATTTTTCCGTATTTAAAGTAAGCTTTATAAATTTTACCGTCTCTCATCATTTGCGGCATTAATTTTAATTTATCAAAAAAATTCATAAGCTCTACTGCTTTAAAAACAGGGGGTTTAAAACCTTTAAACAGTTTAAGCAAGCCGCATAATTCATCTATTGCCTTCTCATCTTCGGGGCTATGCCGCATAAGTTCTTCTTTTAACTTTTTCGGATCAAGATAAAAGATAAGTGTATTTCCGTCAGTATCGGTATAACGATGATATTCGTCAAAATAAACAAATTCATTGTTTTGTATTGCTCCGACTTCTTTCCACAGCGGAAAAAACATTTTATCTGGAGCGGTGCCCGTAAGCCAGTCGATGCATCCGTCTATTGTATA
>JAAZOI010000274.1 GCA_012797825.1 Eubacteriaceae bacterium
CAATATGCTTAATAATATAGTTTATTGCGCACAAGGCAGCGATGTTGTACTGACTATGGCTGACGGCAAGGTATTATATGAAGACGGTGAGTATTACAGTATAGATATTGAAAAAGCAATTTATAATGCGAATGTGAGCGTTAAATGCGTATTAAGCAAATTATAGGAGAAATAGTGATGTTTACAGAATCGGCAGAATATATAAAAAAATATATAAATATTGAGCCGGAAATCGGAATTATTCTCGGCTCGGGGCTTGGCGGAATAGCAGACGTCATAGAAAACCCTGTGATGATAAATTACAAAGATATACCGAATTTTAAAACCTCAACTGCTCCTGACCATTTGGGGCGTTTTGTAATTGGCAGGCTGGCAGGGAAGAATGTAATTTGTATGCAGGGAAGACTGCATTACTATGAAGGATATTCTCTTGAAGATGTGGTATATCCTGTAAGAGTGATGAAGCTTTTAGGGGTAAAAACGCTTATTGCTACAAACGCGGCAGGCGGGATAAATGAGTCGTTTAATTCGGGAGATATAATGCTGATTAAAGACCATATTAATTTTATGGGAAACAATCCTCTCATAGGCAAAAATTACGATGAATTGGGTCCGAGATTTCAGGATATGACGTATGCATACACTCCTAAATTAATATATCTGGCAGAGCAATGTGCAGAAAAAATGAGTATCAATCTTAAAAGCGGAGTTTACATAGCATTCAGCGGTCCGAGTTTTGAAACTCCTGCTGAAATAAGAACATCGAGAATATTAGGAGCAGACGCCGTGGGGATGTCAACAGTGCCCGAAGTAATTGCCGCTGCTCACTGCGGTATGCAAGTGCTTGCGTTTTCACTTATAGCCAATATGGCAGCAGGGGTTACAGACAAAGCGCTGGACGGAGAGGAAGTAATAAGAATAGCGCAGGAAAAGGGAAAAATTTTACAACAACTTATTATAGAAATATTAAACAACTATAATTAGGAATATAAATGCGAAACGAAAAAGATTTAATACAAATACTTATAAATAATTACAAAAAATATCCGCAAATGCAAATAGAAGATTTCTACAAGCTTATTTACCAGAATGAGTTTGCAGGGGGACATCTCATAGATGACGCAGAAGGCAGTTATAAGTATTTAAAAGAAGAATTCAGTTCATTGAATAAACACGATAAATCAAATTCAATATTTGAGGACATAGGAAACGGGCTTGTAAGAATATATTTAAATTCACTGTCCGATACAGCAATCAGCTTATCAACTGTTAATAAATTTTTTGTAAATACAGCTAATTTTGTCATGGGCAGCAAAGAAAATTTCGAGGAAAAACTGAATATTTTTCTTAAATGCTGCAGGGAAGGAATTTTACCGTACGATATAAAAAAAGCATCTTATTTTTTAGATGAGCAAAAGAGAAAAGGCTATATGCATATCAGCCACAGCGAGGAATATAGGAAAGCTTATCAGCCTTCTTACAGGGTGATAAAAAAGGAATACGCAAAATATTTTGATATATTTTTAATAATAGACGAGAAGTGCAAACGAGATGAATTTGTATATGCAGCAATAGACGGAAGATGCGCGTCAGGAAAAAGCACGCTTGCAGAGATGATAAGCGGCGTATATGACTGCAATATATTTCATACTGATGATTTCTTTTTGCCTTCGGAACTTAGGATAAAAACACGATTGGAAGAGGCGGGCGGCAACATTGATTATGACAGGTTTGAAAATGAAGTCATAAAGGGACTTAAAAGCAAAAAGGCATTTAAATATCAAATATATGACTGCTCAAAATCTTCTTTAACAACATTTATAAATGTTGAACCTAAGAAAATAAATATAATTGAAGGTGCATATAGTATGCATCCGAAATTTAGCGATATATATCAACTAAAAATCTTTTTACACGTTGACAAAGAAGAACAAAGCAGAAGGTTATTATCACGCAACGGGGAAGAAATACATAAAAGATTTATAAAAGAATGGATACCGATGGAAGAGAAATATTTTAAAGAATTTAATATAAAAGAAAAATGCGATTTAGTATTGAAAAATTAATTTTGCGGAGGCGGCGAATGGAAAAGTTAAAAACAGGATTACTGATAAATGCGATGATTGAATATTATCAAAATGATAAGAAGCGTATAAACCATTTCTTAAAAGTTTACGGTTTTGCAAAAGCGATAGGGGAGAATGAAAATATTCCGTCTGATATGCAATTTATTCTCCAAACAGCGGCTGTAGTGCATGATATAGGGATAAAAATAAGCGAAGAGAAATATAACTCAAGCGCCGGAGAATACCAGCAGGTGGAAGGACCGCCGATCGCCAAGGTGATGCTTGAAAAGCTCGGTTATGATGAGACAGTAACTGGCAGGGTTTGTTTTTTAATCGCGCATCATCATACGTATAAAAATATCGAAGGTATAGATTATCAAATACTTGTTGAAGCTGATTTTTTGGTAAACATATTTGAAGATAATATGGATGCAGATAAAATAAAGAGAATAAAAGAAAAAATATTTATAACAGAAACAGGAAAGCGTTACCTTGATTTGCTTTATTTATAAATTGTTTTGATAGGAAGATATTGACAAAATAATTATAAATGATATATTATTATTTAGCACTCTAATACATAGAGTGCTAACAGTTTTATTATGGAAGGAGAGCAAATATGGCTAAAAAACAATTTAAAACAGAATCAAAAAGATTGCTTGATTTGATGATCAATTCTATTTACACACATAAGGAGATTTTTTTACGCGAGCTTATCTCTAACGCCAGCGACGCGATTGATAAGATTTATTATAAAGCGCTTACTGATGAGAATATTACTTTTAATAAGGATGATTATTATATAAAAATAACACCGGATAAAAAAAGCAGGATATTAATAATTGAAGATACCGGAATAGGAATGACAAAAGAAGAACTGGAAGAAAATTTAGGAGTAATTGCCAAAAGCGGATCACTTAACTTTAAAAAAGAAAATGAAATTAAAGACGGTCACGATATTATAGGTCAATTCGGTGTTGGATTTTATTCAGCTTTTATGGTGGCAAAAACAGTTTGCGTTATAAGCAAGGCTCTCGGAAGCGATGAGGCTTATAAATGGGTATCAAGCGGCGCGGACGGATACACAATCGAGCCCTGCGAAAAAGAAAAAACAGGAACCGAAATAATTCTTACGATAAATGAAAATACGGAAGAAGAAAATTATGACGAATATTTAGAAGAATACAGGCTTCAATATTTAATAAAAAAATATTCGGACTTTATAAGATACCCAATCAAAATGGATATGCCTTCTAGTGTTAAAAAAGAAGGAACAGAGGACGAATATGAAGAAGCGCTGCAAGAGCAAACAATAAACAGCATGGTTCCTATTTGGCGCAAAAATAAAAACGAGCTCAAAGATGAAGATTACGAGAACTTCTATAACGAAAAACATTACGGTTTTGACAAGCCGATAAAACACATACACATATCCGCGGACGGCGCGGTAAGATACAACGCAATACTATACATTCCCGAAAAAACGCCTTATGACTTTTATACAAAAGATTATGAAAAAGGGCTGGAGCTCTATTCGAACGGCGTGCTTATTATGAATAAATGCCCCGATTTACTGCCTGATTATTTCAGTTTTGTGCAATGATTGGTTGACAGTGAAGATTTGTCGCTTAATATATCGCGCGAACTTTTGCAACATAACAGACAGCTAAGTCTCATTGCTAAAAATATTAAAAACAAAATAAAATCTGAGCTTGCAAGCATTCTTAAAAATGACAGAGAAAAATACGAGGATTTCTATAAGTCTTTCGGAAGGCAATTAAAATACGGCATTTACAGCGAGTACGGTTCAAACAAGGAAGATTTGCAGGATTTGCTGATGTTTTATTCATCAACAGAAAAGAAAATGACAACGCTTGAAGAATATGTGTCACGTATGAAAGGAGACCAGAAATATATTTACTATGCTTCGGGAGAATCTGTAGAACGCATTGACAAGCTGCCGCAGACTGAAACGCTTACGGACAAAGGATATGAAATACTTTATTTTACGGAAGATGTAGATGAGTTCGCGATAAAGATGATGTTTGAATATAAGGAAAAGCAGTTTAAATCGGTGTCTGAAGGCGAACTCGGAATAGATGCGGATGAAAAAGAAGATATTAAGAATGAAGACGATAATGATAAAAAGCTGCTTGATTATATGAAAGAGATTCTTGGTGACAAAGTAAAAGACGTACGAATATCTAAAAGGCTGAAAAAACATCCCGTATGCCTATCAACAGAAGGTCCTGTGAGTATTGAGATGGAAAAAGTTTTAGCCGCAATGCCAAATAATGCGCAGGTTGCCGCTCAAAAAGTGCTTGAAATAAATAAAGACAACGAAATTTACGCAACACTTAAAGGCGCATTTGAAAATGATAAGGATAAGCTAAAATTATATACCGAGCTTCTTTACAATCAGGCATTGCTTATTGAAGGGCTTACTATAGCTGATCCGCTTGAGTTTTCAAATACTATTTGTAAATTAATGGTATAAAAAGGAGCAGGTTATGAGAAGAAAAGACAGGGAAATAACGGACAGGACAGAAATTATAAGCATAATGAAAAAATGCGATGTGTGCAGGCTTGCGCTGTTTGACGATAAATATCCATACATTGTTCCGCTTAATTTCGGGCTTGATTATGATGATAAAAATATATTTATATATTTTCATTGCGCCGATAAGGGCAAAAAGCTTGATTTAATAAATGCGAACAATAATGTCGGATTTGAAATGGACACTTCGCATAAGCTTGTTATAAGCGACAGTCCGTGCGGCTGCACCATGGAATATGAAAGCATAATAGGCAACGGCAAAATCGAGATACTAAGCGAAGAGAAAAAAGAAGAGGCGTTAGATTTTATAATGGCGCAATATACGGAAAAATCCAATATCGCGTACAGTGAACAATATTTAAAAGCCGTAACGATACTTAAATTAACGGTTAAAAATATAACGTGCAAAAGACTGAAAAAATAATAAAAATGCCGCAATTAAAGCGGCTTTTTTATTATCTAAAGTAAAATAGTATTTGTCAGATTTATTTATTGCCTACTGACTCGGCTGGTTCGGGTTTTGGAAACTTGTCGGTTGAGGATTTGTGGCTTTAAATCGATTAGTGCCGGGTGAAGATAAGTCAAAGTAAAGTTTGGAATCTTTTGTTACGCCCCAGTCTCTTTGCGAACCGGTATCCTGAATTTTATTAAAAGCTTCACGGAACATTGTGTTGTGAGCTTCCTCGCGATTTAAAAGAAAATCAATGGTGTTTCTTACACCCTTATCATTTATCTGCCTGTAGAGATACTCATATACTACTTTTGCGCGCTGTTCCGCCGAGATGTTTGAAAGCAGGTCTGCCGCAAGGTCCCCCGTCGCTTCAATATATGCCCCGGTCCAATAGTATCCGGATGCATTTGAAAGCCCGGGGGTAAGACCTGTCTGAAGATGAGCCTGAATATTGCCGATTGTCGCGTTCTGCGCATCCAGGTCATGGCCGTTAAGCAGGTTTACTGTTGTGCCGACCATTTCCATATGGCTTAACTCTTCCGCTGCGATATCCAAAAATAAATCTTTTATTTCCGGATCCTTAATTCTGAAACTTTGAGATAAATATTGCATAGATGCTTTAAGTTCACCGTGCGGTCCGCCTAACTGTTCTTGCATCATTACCGCGTAATTGGGATTGACGGCATCTACTTTAACATCAAACAAAAGCTGTTTTTCATGTTTAAACATAATTAAACTCCTTAAATATTATATTTTTTTTAGTTTGCGTTAATAATAATAAAATATTCGAAATAAATGAAATGCTATAAGGAGTAAAATATGAAAGCATTAGTGTATGAAGGAATAAAAGATGTACAAGTCAAGAATGTGGAAGACCCTAAAATTATAAATGATGATGATGCGATAATAAAAGTAACGTCAACCGCCATTTGCGGCTCTGATTTGCACCTTATTCACGGCATGATACCTAATATGCCAAAGGGATTTATATTAGGGCATGAAACGATGGGAATTGTCGAAGAATGCGGCAAAGATGTTAAGAAAATAAAAAAAGGCGACAGGGTAATTGTTCCGTTTCCCGTATCATGCGGACACTGCTGGTACTGTGAGCACGGGCTTTGGAGCCAATGCGACTTATCTAATCCGAACGGAGAAGCCGGAGGAATATTAGGATACAGCAATACATTCGGAGGTTATGACGGAGGACAGGCGGAATATCTAAGAGTTCCTTATGCAAATGTAGGCCCTACACACGTGCCTGAAGAACTAACGGATGAGCAAGTGTTATTTCTAACAGATATATTGCCGACATCTTATTGGGGGGCAGAAAACGGTGGCGTAAAAAAAGGCGATACAGTAATTGTATTGGGAAGCGGACCGGTAGGCCTGCTTACAATGAAATGGGCATGGCATTTTGGAGCAGAAAGAGTAATAGCAGTCGATTATCTTCCGTACAGACTTGAACATGCAAAAAAATACAGTAAAGCGGAAGCAGTTAATTTTGAAGATTTTGATGATACGTCAGAATATTTAAAAGATATTACTAAAGGCGGCGCGGATGTTGTAATTGACTGCGTGGGAATGGACGGGAAAATGACCGCGTTTGAAAAAGTCGAAACACTGCTGAAATTACAGGGAGGTTCTAAATCAGCTATTGAAATGGCCGCCGGCTCTGTAAGGAAAGGCGGTACTGTTCAGCTTGTGGGAGTATACGGTGCAAGGTACAATATGTTTCCGCTGGGCGACTTTTTTGCAAGAAACATAACATTAAAAATGGGGCAATGTCCTGCTCATGCTTTTGTTGATCCAATATTAAATTTAATAAGTGAAGGAAAATTCGACGCGACAGATATTATAACGCATAAACTATCTTTGGATAAAGGGTCTCACGCGTATGAAATATTTGATAAAAAAGAAGATAATTGTATAAAAGTCGTATTAAAGCCATAGAAAATAAGAAAGATTAAAAATATAATTTTTAATCTTTCTTTCTTATTGTTATTTCTCCCGAAAACAAAGTCTCAATCTGTCTGCTTTCATATTGTACAACAAGTCCTCCGTTGTCCGCGATATCTACTGCTTTTGCATTGTGCCAGATATTATTTCTAAAAAAAACTATATCTTGTCCGATGACAAAAGAGTCTTCTTTGTATTCATTTAAAAATTCTCGGTATACAAAATCTTCGCTTATATCAAGCATCTGATTTATAACTTCAGCTATCAGACGATTTCTTGTTATGGGAGGTTTAACACCTGCATAAAGTGAGCCCGCCGTCTGCATAAGTTCGCCTGAAAATTCTGTCTTGAAGTTTATGCCAATACCTACAACTACGCTTTCGACCATGCCTGTCTCGCAATTTGTAACGGCTTCAGAAAGAATGCCGCATATTTTTTTATCTTTATAATAAATATCGTTAAGCCATTTAATTTTTGTTTTTAAACCGCACGCGCTTTTTATCGCCCTGCACACGGCGACAGCGGCAGCGGTTGTGAGCAGCACTGCATTTGAGGCATCCGTTTTTGGACGAAGAATAAAACTCATATATATTCCGGAGCCCGCGGGCGAGTAAAAGCTTCTGCCCATTCTTCCTTTGCCTTTTGTTTGCGTTTCCGCAATTATTACGCTTCCGTGAGGGCAGGATTCGAGCGCTTTTAATTTCGCTTCATCGTTTGTTGAACCGATTGTTTTATATACAATTATATTGTTGTTTTTATAATTTTCTTTTAAAAACGGTGTAATGCCTTCTTTTGAAATTAAATCATTATCCTTTGATAACTGATAGCCTTTATTAGTTACGCAGTGTATAATATAGCCCTCATTTTCCAAAGCTTTTATCGCTTTCCAGACAGCGGCGCGTGAAACATTCAGCTCTGAGGCTATCTGTTCGCCTGAGATAAAATTGCTTCTGTTTAATTCAAGTATTTGCAAAACCGATTGTTTAAGCGGCATTTTTATACCTCGTTATATAAATTTTTTACTATAGGAAGAAGTTTAAACCCAATAATTGATGCAAGGACGCTTTTAAGTAAATCTCCCGGCAAGAATATAAGACATCCCATTTTAATAACATCCATCAGGCTTAAATTTAAATTCATTATAACATTTAAAATTAAATACATATAAGGAAGTCCGAAAATATATATAATTATGCTGCCAAGGAGTGATGCTAAAAATATGTATTTAAAAGAAAAAATATTTTTAGCATATAAAAACTTGCCTATAGCATATGAAGCGAATATAAATCCGATTAAAAAACCGAAGCTTGGCTTTAAAAAAGACTGAAGACCACCGGTAAAACCTGAGAAGACAGGTATTCCTATAAGTCCAATAGAAATGTAAATAATCTGCGACAGGGAGCCAATTTTAGGGCCAAGCAAAATTGCCGCAAGAATTACTATAAATGTCTGCAAAGTAATCATAACAGGCCCCGCGGGAATAGCGATAAAAGCTCCCAGCGCGGTAAGTGAAGCAAATAGGGATGCAGATGCCATTTGTTTAATTGTGATTTTCAATATACAACTCCTATTGTAAACCAAAATATAAATAATAGTTTACAATAATTATCAATTTTGTCAATAAATATTTATTAACAACATTTTCAATAAATAAACGTTGAATATAAAATATTAATTTGGTATTATACTTTTTAAAAAATAAATGAGGTATCGCAATGAGTATAAAGAAAGCCATATATTATTTCGGCACTAATATAGATATAGACCCGGTTGCCCCCAGAGTTTTTTTACAGCTTGAAAAGCTTGATAAAAAGCTTGAAAAGACAGGCTTGACAATTGACGGATATGACGTGTTAAAACATACAGACGGAAAAGGGAATGAATTTTATTTCGCGAGAACAGACAGAGTAATTTGGCATGATATAAAATTTTATATGCCGATTATGAACGAGCATTTCTCTGATTTTGATTTCGGAGGACTTGTAACATGGCATGAGGGCGGAAACGCTCCTGATAAAATATTTACAATACATTCCGCCGGAGACGTGCTTACCGGTAATTTCGGACCTGCCAATCCTTTAAATATGCGCAATCTGCTTCTATCACTTGAAAAGAATAGAGCAAACAGTACGCTTACAGATTACAGTGTGA
>JAAZOI010000275.1 GCA_012797825.1 Eubacteriaceae bacterium
GAAACTCTCCGTGTATATCAGAAATAAAATGTTCAGTCCCTTTCGGAAGATTCATAATAGCGCGCAGGTTCATAAGCTCCGTAGTCGCTTTTGCGATGTTCTTAAAGTTGCTTGAAAGCAGCAATAAAAGCTCCATGTTTTCGTATATATCTTCCTTGAAAAAACCGTTCATTAATACCCTCCGTCAATGTTTAACAATAAATTCTTCATACCATTTACCGCCTATCATTTCAGACGTAATATACGGCACTCCTATTTTGCGCTCCGTTATAAATCCGCCGTGATAATCCGAGCCGCCCGATATGAAGATATCTTTTTCTTTTGCGAAAGTTAAATAATATTTTTCTTCTTCTTTTGAGTGATTATATATATTATAACATTCAATTCCCATAATTCCGCATTTTAATAAATCATTTAATAAATTTGCGGACATAAATTTATCATTTTTGTCTTTAGAATACGCGGGATGCGCTAAAAACGGCATGCCTCCGCAGTCTTTAACAGCATTTATTACTTCCTCAAGCGGCGCGAAAGTATTGTCAATCTTAAAATCCTCATGAAGCGTAAAATACTCGCGCATGTTTCCGATAATGCCTTTGTCAATCATATAATTAAGGCTCCGCCAGCCGCCGCGCACGCTGTCGTATGAATAGCGCTCAAACTCTTTCGGGTCGGCAAGGCTGTCAAGCCTTGATACCCAGTCAATTCTCGCAACATCAATTTCATCCCATATGCTTTGGTTATAGTCAAGTATCTGTTTAATATATTTATACGAAAAATCACAGCCGTAGCATAATATATGAAAAATCTTATCGCAGTAATATGCGCTTATTTCAACCGCTGGAATAAAATCTAACTGATTCTTTACAGAAAGCATTGACGTCTCCGCGAGATTGTCGATATTGTCATGATCGCAAACCGCAAAAACGTCAATGTTATTTTCTATTACTTCGCCTATAAGCTCGGCGGGTTTTAGCGTTCCGTCCGAAGCCGATGTGTGAATATGAAGGTCCAGTCTGCTCATATTTTGCCACCTCAAAAAGTTAGTAATATTATATATATTATATGAGCAATTTTTTAATTACTATAAAAATTTATTTTTGCTGACTATTTTTTATCTCATCAAGCCATTCAAGCAGTTTTGATCTTACTTGCACGTCCTTAATGTCGTCGATATTCATCGCGCTGCCTTCAGAATTTTCGTATTCAACATCCACAAAACACAGCGGAGGAAACAGCACGCACCACCAGTTTTTGCCTTTGCCTTCACCGAGAATAATCCTAAGCGCCTCGTACTTGCCCGCAGGCACCGTTGTTCCGTAATACGTTCTGTCGGGGAAATCGTACACGCCCACAGACATCGTTCCGCTGTAGCTCATTCCATACTGTTTTAAAGTGTCGTTTATAACTTTTAATAGTTCGCTCTTGTTTTTTGTAAGTAATGTTTTAAATTCATCTATGTTCTTAATATCATCAGTTTTATCACTTAAGTACGTAATAACGGCGTTTCGAACTTTCAGTTTAACGCTCTGGTCTGTCGCGCTGTCGCTGTTTGCGATAACGTGCAGTCTGAATAAATTTTTATTTACTATATCGGCTTTGTCGGCGTCTGTGCAGCTTGCGAGCGCGAACACAACAAGGCATATAAGTAAAAGCGGGAATAATTTTTTCATTTTGTAAAACTCCTAAGTATCAAGTATTATCCATATTATTCCAGCTATTCAAAATTTTATTCATCATTGTTATAAATTTTTTTTGCGAAAAATATCCGCGCGCCCCAAACGCCAAACGGCGGTCATTAACCGCCGCTTTTTAAGTGGATATATGCACGCTGCCCGCCGCTTCCTTCCATAATTTCCCGGGTAATTTACGATATAAAAAAACGTAGCGGCGATCATTGATCGCCATCTCTCATCGTCCTTCTTAATTAACTGCAAAATATATTAGACCTATCAAAACCCCTCTCCTGCTCCTTCATGCACCGTAGGGGCGAACTGTGTTCGCCCGCTCTGCAACGCCCCGCCTTAACTATATTCTTTTTCTTTTTTTGAATTGACCTATCCAAACCCTCTTATTCTTGCCGCAAAATATATCAGACCTATCCCCGCGCCCTTATTACGCTCATATCAATCCCCGTCTTATTATATATCTAAATATTCAATCATCCGTTCCGCCGCATAACGCAACTTACGCTCGTCATCATAGTCAATGGCGTCTTTTAATTCTTCTGCCATTAATCGCACATCAGCAAACTTTTCGCACTCGTCGCAGTTATGCAAATTCGAGCTTTCAACGTACTGCCTCATTAACTGCTGGGCTCTTTCAAATAAATTTTCTTCACGGCTCTCAATTTTTTCTTTTTCGTCTTCTATCTCATCAGAAAGATTTCTTATTTCGCGGAATGCCTCCATGTTCCCGTTTAAGGCTCTTTTAAACAGCGAATATACCAAATATGATTTATAAATCAATTTCTCATCATCAATCCCCATATTCCTCATTTCATCTTTAGCTTTTTCGCTGTTTATGTCCATTTCCAAGAGTATGGATAATGATTCTTTTAATTCTTTTTTGCGGCGTCTTGCCGCGCCGCTTGCGGCTCCGCCCTTTCTGCCGAGCTCGGCGGCTTGCGCGCTGGTCAATTGTCGCGATCTAAGATTTTCAATGTTATATATTTTAGACATATATTCCTCACCTCTTGCCGCGATAATAGCAGATAACAATGTCCCGTGAGTGCCCTATATAAAATATTTATTTTATAAAATTAGTTTATTTTTTATAGTTATTGCAATAATTAATATATAAAATATTTCTAATGAAGGTTAGTTATGAATTCATATTATAGAAGATATAAAAATGCTGCTGTCAAAGCAAATATAAATGAAGAACCCAAAATACCCGATAAAAAATATAGAATTAATAAACCGCAGCTATCTGAATTTGGATTAGAAGATGTAAATATGCTGCAACTTTACAAAGAATATGATAATTATCTAGCAGAAAAAAGTAAAACAAACAAAATAGATAATATATTAAAAGCAATTGCTTTATTAACTGTAATAAGTTCCTTTTACTTAATGTTTTTCAAACATAGCGGCAATATATTTCTTTTGATATCTGAAATATTTGCGTTTATTTTATTTTCATTTATAAAAAATATTTATTTCAATAAAGAGCGTTTTTTTAATCTGGAATTAATAAATTCTTTAGAGGAGTATGAAAAAGCGAAAGAAGAACACAAATGGTGGCAGGATTATAGAAATGAAGAACGTTGGAGAAGTATGAACGGTTTTGAATTTGAAAAAGAAATTGAAGCATTATTTAAACGTAATGGTTATAATGCTAATTTAACTAAAAATGGTGCAGATGGCGGTATTGATATTATAATGGAAAAAAATAAGAAAAAGATAGCGGTACAATGCAAGGCGTATAAAGGTAAAGTTTCGGAAAGCGTAGTTAGAGATTTATATGGTGTACTCCATTCATATAAATTTGATTCGGGTTTTTTAGTTACTTTAAATGGTGCTTCTAAAAATGCTGCAGAATTTTGTGAAAGTAAGAAAGATAGAC
>JAAZOI010000276.1 GCA_012797825.1 Eubacteriaceae bacterium
GCTGACGCGGTGCTTATAGGAAGACCCTATGTTCTTTCGGTATACGGCGCAGATAAAGAAGGCGCGGCGTTTTATACAAATATGATAGGCTCTCAGCTTAAAGAAACCATGATGATGACAGGCTCTAAAAATTTAAGTGAAATAAACGATAAAAAATTATTTATAGATAAAAACTTTTAAAATTATAATAAGCGGGTAAATAATAAAAAATCACCGAATTTCGGTGATTTTTTATATTTATAAATTTATTTACTCTACAATCTGTATCCAGCCGCGTTTATCTTCTTTTTTACCGTATTGCAGATCTGTTACTTCATCATACAATCTCTGAGATATCGGACCTATTTTCTGCTCGTTAACAATAACTTCTTTGTCTTTCCATCTCATAAGACCAACCGGTGATATAACGGCTGCCGTACCTGTTGCAAACACTTCAGACAGTGAGCCGTCTTCCGCCGCTTTAAATACTTCTTCTACTGTTATATCGCGTTCTTCAACCGGAATATTCCATTCTTTAGCAAGCTTAATTACCGTATCTCTTGTGACTCCGGGGAGAATAGTGCCACGATCCAGAGACGGTGTTACAAGTTTTCCGTTTATTACAAAAGCAATGTTGCTCGTTCCTACTTCTTCTACGTATTTCTTTTCTTTAGCGTCAAGCCAGCAAATTTGAGAATAGCCCTTTTTCATAACTTCATCGCCCGGAAGCAAAGTACCTGCATAGTTTGCGCCCGCTTTATACTTGCCTATTCCGCCTTCTGCTGAACGGATGTAATTGTCTTCTACATAAATTTTAGTAGGTTTCATTCCTTCGGGATAATAAGACCCTACAGGTGAAAGTATAACAAAATATTTATATGTATCTGAACGTTTTACTCCAAGATGCGTGCCTGTAGCTATGCAAAACGGTCTTATGTATATAGCCATACCGTCAACCGGAGGTATCCAATCTTTTTCAATAACTAAGAGCTTTTTAATAGCTTCCAAAACAAAATCGGTATCAATGTTTGTCATAGCCAAACGCTGCATTGTCTCGTCCATTCTATGTAAGTTTTTTTCAGGTCTGAAAAGCCTTATTTTGCCGTCTACGCCGTAAAATGCTTTCATTCCTTCAAATACTTCCTGACCATAATGGAAAACTAAAGCAGCAGGATCTATTAAAAACGGAGCATATTGCTCAATTCTCGCGTCGTACCAGCCTTTTTTATCATCCCATTCCGTTACAAACATGTTATCTGAATAAAATTTACAAAATCCACATTCGTCCCAATCGGGTTTTTGCTTCTTATTTTTTGATTGATTAATTTCGATTTTCATAATAAATTCTCCCTCAAAAACAGTGATTTCCTGGTATTATATCATAGTAAAAAAATTATGCAAGTTAAAATTTTAAATATTCTGATTTTTTTAAATATTATTATAAATTCATTAAAAAAAGAACTGTATGTATAAAATTTTTATACATACAGTTCTCTGAGTTATATAAATGATTAATTCGGTAGTCTAAAAATTAGTTTTCGATTAAATCGTATTTAAATATTTGTCGACTTCCCACTGGCTTACTTTCATTCTGTAATCATCCCATTCAGCCTTTTTAGCGCCGATATATTTAGATGAAGCATGCGGTCCTAAAACGTTTTTAAGAAATTCGCAATTTTCAAATTCTTTTACAGCGTCAAGTAAATTCGCAGGCAGGCTCTTAATGCCTTTTTCAGCTCTTACTTCATCGCTCATATGATAGAGATTAGAAGATTCTGCAGGCGGAGGAGTCATTTTTTTCTTGATTCCTTCAAGGCCTGATGCCAAGTTAACTGCTATAGATAAATACGGATTTGCCGCCGGGTCTGGATTTCTTAATTCAACCCTTGTGCTCGCTCCGCGTTTTGCAGGAATACGAATTAACGGACTTCTGTTTTTGGGAGACCAAGCAAGGTATACAGGAGCTTCATAGCCAACTACAAGACGTTTGTAAGAGTTTACTATCGGGTTTGTAATAGCTGCCATAGGTTGAGCATAGCTCAGCAAACCTGCTATATACTGATATGCTTCTTCGCTTAACTGCATTTCGCCGTTAGGATCATAGAAAGCATTTTTGCCGTTTTTAAACAGCGACTGATTTGTGTGCATGCCTGAGCCGTTTATACCGAAAATTGGTTTCGGCATAAATGTTGCATGAAGTCCGTGTCTTTGAGCTATTACTTTTACAACCATTTTAAAAGTCATAATATTATCGGCAGCTGTTAGAGCGTCCGCATATTTAAAATCAATTTCATGCTGACCGATTGCCACTTCATGATGAGACGCTTCTATTTCAAAGCCCATTTTCTGAAGTGTAAGTACTATATCTCTTCTTGCTGCTTCGCCCAAATCAACAGGCGCAAGAGAGAAATATTCAGCTTCATCATGCGTTTTTAAAGTAGCTTTGCCTTCATTATCTAAATGGAACAGGAAAAATTCACATTCAGGTCCTACATACATTTCATAACCAAGGTCTTTAGCTTCTTTAATTGTTTTCTTTAAAATATATCTCGGATCGCCTTCAAAAGGTTTTCCGTCAGGAGTATAAATATCGCATATGAGTCTTGCTTCTTGACCTATCTGCGGTTTCCAGGGATATACTTCAAATGTAGATATGTCCGGTCTGAAATACATGTCACTTTCTTCAATTCTAACAAATCCGTCGATTGAAGAACCATCAAACATTAATTCATTATCAAGAGCTTTTTCCAATTGAGAACGAGTTATCGACATGTTTTTAAGTGTTCCGAATAAATCAGTAAATTGCAAGTGAATAAACTCTACTCCGAGTTCATCAGCTTTTCTCAAAACGTCTTCTTTTGTTTTTACGTCTTTCATTTTTAATTCCTCCTCTAAGTATATAATTAAAAAATGCCAATAAAATACATTTATGTATGTATTTATTGACACCATCGTCAAATATTTAATTCAAGAATATCATTATCAATATTAAAAGTCAAGGTTTATTTTTTGTTTTCCGAAATCAAATATGTCAGCGTATAAAAGCTTTCATTTATTGCCATATTTTCAATTACAATATCATTACCTACAGCTATATCTGCAGTAGAGAAATTCCATATTGATTTTATGCCGTTATTTATTACATCTTTTGCAACTTCAACTCCTGACGACTTGGGTACTGCGAGAATTGCTATATCTATTTCATTTTTTTTAAGATAATCCTTCAGCTCGCTCATATTATATATATTAATATCATTAAATATTTTATTCGTTTTACCTGCATCAACATCAAACATAGCGAGTACTTTTGCATTGCCGTCTAAATTTAAAATATAGTTTGATATAGCTTTTCCTAAATTGCCTGCACCTATTATTATGCAATTATATTTATTGTTGATTGATAAAATATCTTCAATTACTTTAATTAAATCTTCGATATTATATCCGTAGCCTTGCTGACCAAATCCGCCGAAATAGTTTAAATCTTGTCTTATCTGAGACGCTGTAAGCCCCATTCTTTCGGAGAGGTCTTTTGACGATATCTTAGTTATCCCTTCTTCTAAAAGCTCTTTTAAATTTCTGTGATATTTGGGCAGCCTTCTCACAACCGGCATTGGCGCATTTTTTGATAAAGTTTGCATTTTCCCCTCCAAGTTCATCAATAATTTGTGTTATACTGATTATGAATAAAAGAGATTTTGAGTTTGTTTTATATTTAACAATATCATTATAACAATTTTTAATAAATATGTAAACAATAAAATTAATAAATTAAGGGAGATATTATGCTTCTTTCAGCCAGTGATATCAGCAAGTCAATCGGACAAAATGTAATTTTAAACAGTATATCATTTAACGTAAACAATTCAGAAAAAATAGGCATCGTGGGCAGAAA
>JAAZOI010000277.1 GCA_012797825.1 Eubacteriaceae bacterium
CGTTGTATATATTAAGCTCTACCATTTTAGGGTCTACCAATATTAATCGTACGTCTTTGGGCGAACTGCGGTATAAAATTGATGCCAGCACAGCGTTTATGCATACACTCTTGCCCGAGCCCGTTGCTCCGGCTATAAGCATATGCGGCATTTTTTTAAGATCGCACATTAAATTTTGCCCCGATAAATTTTTGCCGAGCGCAACTGCTACGGGTGATTTGTGCTCTCTGAATTCTTTGGATGAAAGAACCTCTCTAATATGAACCGTTGCTATATTTTTATTCGGTATTTCAATACCTACCGCGCTTTTACCCGGAATAGGCGCTTCTATTCTTACTCTCGGCGCCGCCAATGAAAGCGCGATATCGTCTGATAAATTAACAATTTTATTAACTCTTATTCCCGCCTGCGGCTCAAGTTCATACCGCGTTACGGTTGGGCCTACCGATATGCCTACAAGTTTTGCGCTTATTCCGAAACTTGCAAGAGTGTTCTGCAGTTTTTCAGCATTTTTTAATGTTTCTTTATGCGCTATATCTCCTGCTGGTTTAGGTTCCGTAAGAAGCGTTACGGGCGGAAAAACATATTTCTCGTTTTTTATTTCTTTATCTTGGCCTACTTGTATATCTTTTTTAAGTTCGCTTATTATATTTTCATCGGTTTTTTCGCCGTCTTTGTTAAGCTCTATTTTTATAAGCTCGGCTTCTTTATACTTCGGCGCGTTTTTAGCAACATACGCCTGGCTCAATTTAGGATCATTTTTATTCTTATTTGCCTTATTATCCGCACTGCCTGGATCATCAATCTGCGCCATCCATTTTTCTACTTCGGAAAATGATTTGTCTGATATAGGTTTTTCTTTGTTTTCTTCTATGTAAGCTTCATCTACTAAATCTCTGTCTTTATTATTTAAAGCTCTCTTGTCATTTATATCCTGTATATATTCTCCTATTGTCTTTTTAAACAATAAAAGCAGCAATCCAATTGTTAAGAATATAATAAAAAGATACGCTCCGGTTTTAGAAAAAAGCATTACCGTAATTTTGGCAAGCCCCATTCCAAAAAAACCGCCTAAATTATCACTTGTGTTTGTAAATGCGGCAGTAAGCATATTTTCAAAAAAGGGATCATCAAGATCTGATATGCTTTTAATGTGAAGCAGCGCACAGAAATTAATAAGAAGAATAAACAGAATAAATATTTTTTTATTCATCCTAAGAGGACGGTATTGAATTATTATGTATATACTTGATATTAGGAAAACAATCATCATAGCATAGCAGCCTTTATCGCCTACTAAAAATGTACACACATTTTTATATGCTTCCCCGACAATGCCGGCATTTTTTGCGATAATAGAATAAAATCCGAAGACGCCTAAAAACAATAAAAGAATACCGACCAGCTCATTTACAAGCCGCTCTTTTTTCAAGCGTTTTTTTATCGACTCCTGTCTTTTACTCTGTTTTGCCGCAGCCAATATAACTTATCTCCTTATGTATAATAATTAGAAAAATAATACTTTAACAAGCACTGCACATGCAACTGTCCAGCAGTAGTACGCAAAATATTTCAGTCTTTCTTTCTTTACAACTAATATTAAAAGTTTTATTGATAAATACCCGACAATTACTGCCGTTAAAAACCCTATCAGCATAGCGCTTGCCGAAGTGTTTATCGAACCCAGTGAAAAAATATCTTTTGCTTCTAAAATGCATGCTCCAAGTACGGCAGGCATTGAAAGCAAAAAGCTGAATTCTACAGCGTCCTCTTTTTTAAGGCCGTTAACAAGACCGCCTACCATTGTAGTCCCTGAGCGAGATAAGCCCGGCAAAAGAGCCGCCATCTGGAATAAGCCTATTAAAAATGCATTTTTGCCTTTTATCTGCTCAATTTTTAATGTATTTTTTCGTCCGATTTTTTCACCGATAATCAAAAGCGCACCCGTAATTATCAGCATAAATGCAATTAATATAATACTGGAGAACGCTTCTGCAAGTTTATCGTTAAACAAAACCCCGGCAATCCCTGCGGGAATTGATCCGATAATTAAAAAGATAACATATGCTCTATATTTGTCCTTTTTTATCATTAAACTCTTTTCTCTGAATAAATCCGCAATCATGCAGAAAAACGCTTTGATAATGCCTATGACTGCCTTTCTGTATACAAGAAATACTGCAATCAGAGAACCCAAGTGAAGCAGCACAGTAAATTCCAGCGCGCCTTCTTTAAGATTCATGAAATTTTGAATAATAGCTAAGTGACCGGAACTTGATACCGGCAAAAACTCTGTCAACCCTTGAACCAAGCCTAAAATAAAAGCCTGAAAACCTGTCATATGTATACCTCAAAAAAATAATTAAGTAAATTTAATACAATCCTTCCCGTATTTACTTAAAAATAAAAACGGGACAGGAAGTATTTTTTAACTTGATTAATAATTATACCATAATTATATTATAAATTTGTTTTATTATTTTTATTTTCTTTTATTAATTCTTTTAACTTTTTAAGCGATTTATTAAGCCCTCCGACTTCATTAATAAGCCCAATATCAACAGCCTGCTGACCGATTAATATGCTTCCGATATCGTTGACCATTTCGGTTGTGTTAAGCATTAATTCTATAAATTTTTCACGCTTTATATTGGAACATGACACAACAAAATCAATAATTCTGTCCTGCATTTTTTTAAAATATTCAAAACTCTGCCACACCCCTATTACAAGACCGTTTGTCCTAATCGGATGCAGCGTCATTGTGGCTGTCGGCACAATAAAAGAATAAGACGTACAAACCGCTAAAGGAACTCCTATGCTGTGACCGCCGCCTAAAACCAGTGATACACTGGGTTTTGATATGCTTCTTACAAGTTCGGCAATAGCAAGACCCGCCTCGACATCTCCGCCTAAAGTATTGAGCATTAATAAAACGCCTTCGACACTATCATCTTCTTCAATTTGAGTAAGAATAGGAATTATATGCTCATATTTTGTAACCTTCTTTTGCGTCTCCAGCATATGCCCTTCAATCTCGCCTATTATCGGAATTACCTTAATTCCGCTTTTACTTTCATCGGTTAAAGCGCCGCCGAATTCCTTAATGTTCTCTGCCGCTTCCTCCGCATAATTTTGATCTTCATCGTTTTCATTGTCATTTTTTTCGTTCGAGTTATATAAATTTAATTTCTGATCCATAAAAAAACCACCCCGTATAGATTTGGAATGGTTTTATTCTATGTGTTTATTTTTGTTTTATACAAATATGTAAACTTGTTTATTTAAAATATTTTCTCATGCAATATAGCAACCGACTTTTTCTCATCTTCTTTGTCTACCAGAATTGATATTGTAGTATATGAGTCGGATGACTGCCATACCTGAATATTTTCACTACTTAACGCGCTCATAATTTTTGCAATTATTCCCGGCACTCCGGCAATTCGTGAGCCTATTATAGTAATTTTGCTGCAATCTTTTTTTACTTCATATTGCATATTCATTTTTTCAATTACATTCTGAGCTTTTTGCAGATTACTTTTATCTATGATAAATATTGTTTCATCAATAAAAATATTTATCATATCAATGCTTATGCTGCTATTTGCAAGATTATCAAATAAGCTGTCATTGCCCGCGCCGCTTTTAACTTTAATCTGAACTTGCTTATCTTTTGATGTAATTGCGGTAAACACTTTATCGTCAGACCAATTTTTAGAAATTTTTGATATTATTGTGCCTGCGCTGTCGCGTCCTTTGCTGGTGTTAAGTACTACAACAGGAACATTTCCTCTTTGAGCGTACTCAACAGCACGGGGATGTATTACTTTTGCTCCGAATTCCGCAAGCTGGAAAACTTCTTCATAATCAATTTTTTCTATTATATGAGCATTGTCTACAACTTTAGGATCAGCCGTCATAACGCCGTCAACGTCTGTGTATATTTCCACACTCTCGGCATTTAAATAAGACCCTAAAGCAGTAGCGGTAATATCGCTTCCGCCTCTGCCTAAAGTCGTTACTTCGAGCCCTTTACCCTGACCCTGAAATCCGGCAACAATTGGCACGATATCCTGCTGAAGTAATTTTAATATTATAGAAGTATCAATGTCAATTATGTCGCTATTTCCGTATATGCCATTAGTTTTAATACCCGCCTGAATACCCGTAAGCGGCATAACCTTATAACCGGCTTTTTTTATATCTTCCGCAACAACAACGCAGGAGATAATTTCACCGCAGGATACAAGTAAATCTCTGCTGCGTTCATCCATTTCCGCATTATCTGTTACAAGCTCCAAAAGCGTATCAGTAGCGTAAGCTTCTCCTCGTCTTCCCATAGCTGATACAACAACAACGGGGCTTAATCCTTTTTCTTTGGCATGGGATAAATTTTGAATAATCATTTCTCTTAACTGGGGCTTATTTACACTAGTGCCGCCGTATTTTTGCACTATTATATTCATTACAAACATTACTCCTTGATTTATATATCGACCATTATTGTGTCTATTCCGATTTTAATTATTTTCTCCAACGGTATCTGCACATTCAGATCTTCATTGGCAAAGATAAAAAAACCCTGCTTTACCTGCCCGAGAACAATGGCCTCAATTTTTCCTGTTGTTTCATTTATAATTAAATCGCACGATTTAAAATTTGCCATTCTCTGGCCTGTGTTAATATTGACTATGTCCTTATCGCGCATTTCCGTTAATTTCATACAAACCACCTCTTAATAATTTATGAGGTGTGCGTGCATTATATTACTACACTCCTGAAGAGCCGAATCCTCCTTCATTTCTCTGTGTGACATCCAGCTCTGCAACTTGTGAAAGCTGCGCTTGCGTTAATTTGCATATTACCATCTGCGCGATTCTGTCGCCTTTTTTTATTTGATACGGAGTATTTGATATAGTAGTCATTATAATTTTTATCTCACCGCGATAATCCGCATCTATTGTTCCTATTCCGTTGACAAGCATTACGCCGTGTTTTAATGCAAGTCCGCTGCGGCATCTTATCTGGGCTTCGTAACCTTTAGGAAGCTCAATATAAAGTCCAGTTCCTACCAGGCTTACTTTGCAGTTTTCTAACAGCATATCTTCATTTGCGAATATATCCATTCCCGCAGCGTCTTCAGTCGCATATTGAGGAAGGGGATTACCTGACTTATTGACGATTTTTACAATGACATCATTCATAATATTCCGACTCATTAACGTTTATTGTATCCGCCTCTGTTCCTGTCATTACCTCTGTCATTTGGTCTGTCATTTCGTTTCGGCCGTTCCGGCTCAACGTAACCTTCCGGTTTGGGCAGAAGATCTTTCATTGAAAGATTAATTCTTCCTCTGTTATCTATCTCAACCACTTTTACTTTTACTATATCTCCAATATTTACAACGTCAGTAACGTTTTTGACATGTTCGTACGCAAGCTTTGAAATATGCACCATGCCTTCTTTTCCCGGAAGAAGTTCAACAAAAGCGCCGATTTCCATAATGCGAGTTACTTTTCCCTCGTAAACTTCACCGACTTGTACTTCTTTTATTATAGCCTCTATTAATTTTTTAGCTTTTTCTGCATTTTCCAGATTCGGCGAAGATATATAAGTTTTACCGTCATCCATTATGTCTATTTTTACGCCGGTTTCTTCAATTATCTTGTTAATCATTTTGCCGCCCGGTCCTATTACTTCACCTATCTTATCGTTAGGAAGCTGCATGGAAAGCATTCGCGGAGCATATTTGCTCATCTCGGCTCTCGGCTCGCTTATTGCCTGGGCCATTTTATCTAAAATAAACAGTCTGCCTACTCTTGCCTGTTCAAGGGCTTGTGTGAGCACTTCTTTATTTATACCGTCAATTTTAATATCCATCTGAATTGCGGTAATTCCTTCTTTTGTGCCCGCTACTTTAAAGTCCATGTCTCCGTTATGGTCTTCTATTCCCTGAATATCGGAAAGTATGCTTATACTGTCGTCCTCTTTGATAAGCCCCATAGCAATACCTGCTACCGGCGCCTTTATCGGTACGCCTGCGTCCATTAACGATAAGGTCGAACCGCACACACTTGCCTGCGAACTCGAGCCGTTTGACATTAAAATTTCCGATACCACCCTTATTGTATAAGGAAAATCATCCTGAGACGGTATCACAGGTTCAAGCGCCCTGCCCGCCAAAGCTCCGTGACCAATTTCTCTTCGTCCCGGTCCTCTGCTTGGTTTTGTTTCTCCGACAGAATATGACGGGAAATTATAATGATGCATATAGCGTTTAAATTCTTCATCAGTTATTCCGTCAATTACCTGCACATCAGAAAACGCACCGAGTGTAACAACGGATAGGGCTTGTGTTTGCCCTCTTGTAAATAATGCGCTTCCGTGCACTCTGGCAAGAAGGCCGACTTCACATGAAATAGGACGTATTTCATCCATCGCTCTTCCGTCAGGACGTATTTTTTCTTTTGTTATCATTGTGCGCACAAGAGATTTTTCAAGTTTTTCTATAGCCTGACCGATTTGCGCTTCATTTCCTTCAAATTCTTCTGCGAGCGCGTCCATAATTTCTATGCCTGCTTGTTCAACAGCTTCTTCACGCGCTGTTTTGTCGCGGTTTCTAAGAGCCGCATCCATTTTGTCTTTACCAATTTGCGCAACCCTTGCTACAATTTCATCTGACGGCAAATGGAATTGAACTTCTTTTTTCTGTTTTCCGACCTGCTGTATAATCTGCTCCTGGAACGCAACTATTTTCTTAATTTCCTCATGGGCTGTCAGTATGGCCTGTATCATTAATTCTTCGCTTACTTCACTTGCTCCCGCTTCGACCATCATAATAGCGTCTTTTGTTCCCGATACTATTAATTCAAGCTCGCTTTTATCTCTTTGTTCTACAGTAGGATTAATAATAAGTTCTCCGTCTTTATAACCCATTGAAACAGAACCCGTAGGCCCGTTAAAAGGAATATCGGATATTGATAGCGCTATTGATGATCCAATCATCGCAACAATCTCAGGAAGGTTGTCCTGCTCTACCGACATAACCGTCGCAACAACCGACACATCATTTCTCATACCGCTAGGAAACAGCGGTCTTAGCGGTCTGTCTATTAAACGTGATGAAAGTATCGCTTTTTCTGAAGGTCTTCCTTCTCTTTTTATAAATCCGCCGGGAATTTTCCCTACAGAATATAATTTTTCTTCATAATCAACGCTGAGAGGAAAAAAGTCCATACCCTCCCGCGGTTCTTTGCTCATTGCGGCAGTAACCAACACGTTGGTATCGCCGTATCTTAAAAATACAGAACCTGCCGCAAGCTGCGCCAGCTGCCCTGTTTCAACTGTTAATTCTCTTCCAGCAAACATTGTTTTAAAAGTATTTTTCATTTGCTTATCCTTCCTATTTGTATATAACTAATAAAAGGCGGAACTTGAACCAAGCGCCGCCTCTTAGAATTACTTTCTCAAATTCAATTTTGATATGATGTCTCTGTATCTTTGAATGTCCTTTTCCATTAGATAATTTAAGAGTCTTCTTCTTTTACCTACCATCATTAACAGTCCTCTTGTAGAATGATAGTCCTTTTTGTTTGTCTTAAGATGCTCGTTCAATCTGTCTATTTGTTCTGTCAAAATAGCTATCTGCACTTCCGGAGAACCGGTATCTTTTTCCCCTTTTTTGTATGTGTCTATTATTTGCTTTTTCTCTTCTGCTGATAATGCCATATTCTTCCTCCATTTAATTCGGCTATAACCCTGATATTCGTCGGCAAGTTTCAAATACCTGAGCAATAGTTAAAATTTTGCGATATATTTTTTTGCGCAATTTGTATCATTATATATTTGTTTTTTAAGTTCGTCAATACTTTCAAACTTTTTTTCGTCCCGTATTTTATTTAAAAATGATATTTCAATCTCTTTTTCATATATATCATCCTCGAAATCAAAAATAAATGTTTCTATTCTGTAAGGGTGATTTTTAAACGTCGGATTCACTCCCACATTTGTAATGGAATAATACATTTTATTATTTACTTTAGTCTTTGTTAAATAAACACCGTTTGCAGGCATTATAAGTGTGTCGGGCATACTTATATTTGCCGTGGGAAAACCAAGCTTTCTTCCGAGCTTTTTGCCGCCTATGACATTTGATTTTATACAATAATCTCGTCCGAGCATTGCATTTGCTTTTAAAATATCGCCGCTGCTAAGCGCGGCTCTTATTGCGCTGCTGCTTATTATTTCTTTATCAAGACATACTTTATCTACAATTTCCACATCAAAGTTATTTTCTTTTCCCATCTGGGTAAGCAATTGACCGCTTCCCGCACCGTTTTTGCCAAACCTGTTATTAAAACCCACAGTGATTTTTTTTAATTCAAATTTATCTAAAACAAATTTGTATATAAACTCTTGCGGCATCATATTCCTTATTTCTTCTGTAAAGTCTATATATACAATGCTTTCAACGCCAAGTTCTTTCAGCAACTGTTCTCTTTGCTTTAAAGTTGTGATATATTTAATTTTATTATCTTTACTTATGACATCCTCAGGATGGTTGTAAAACGTCAGTACAATTTTTTTCGTATCTGTCGTATCCATCATTCTTTTAATAATTTTTTGGTGTCCCAGATGAACTCCGTCAAACACGCCGAAAGCAATAGACGCTTTTTGTATTTTTTTGTTGATGCTTGTAACTTTAATAACTTCCATAAAGTATTTAATACGCTTTTACGTTTCCCTGTTATTATTCGATTATAATTATCTTTTTAAGTTCGGATATTATGTTATTTATATTGCCGCTTGCGTTACATCCGGCAGCTTTTTTATGCCCGCCGCCGCCGTATTGCTTTGCAACAGCAGCTACATCAAAGTCTCCGTTAGAACGCAAGCTTACTTTAAACATGTTTTCTTCCGCTTGTTTTATCAGAACGGCAACTTCTATATTTTCAACATTTCTTATTACGTCTATCATGTTTTGAAGCTGCATTTCAGCTTCTTCATCAAGTATTTTATTTACATAATCTTTGATTTCTATATAAGATATAATCACTTTATTGTTGCTGTATACAATAACATTTTCAATTACTTTTGAAAGATATTTGAGTCTTGTAAGACCGTACTGCTCAATTTGTTTATTAATCTTGTCAAAATCGGTGCGTATTTCATAAAGCATAGCCGTCTTTCTGTGAGTGTCTGCGGTTACATTGCTGTAACGAAAATTTCCGGTATCAGTAGCAAGCGACAAATAGAGCCATGCCGCCGCTTCATAGCTTATGCTTACGCCAAGCATTTCATAAATATCGATGATTATCTCTCCGACTGCCGCAACTTTATCAGACACATAATTTTTATCACCGTATTTTTTATTTGTTATATGGTGATCTATTACAACTGTTTTATTTGCGTTTTCCAAATATTCATGACCGAAAAGAAATGTTTTTTCAGAGCAGTCAAGCGCTATTGCCAGATCGAATTTATCCTCTGTAGTCTGAACAAAATAATCAGATTCCTTTTCTATCTTCATTTTATCCGAAATCAGGCTGTCCATAACATAAGTTACTTCTTTTCGCAATTCTTTAAGCAATAGGCCTAAAGCGCAGACAGAGCCTACCGCATCCCCGTCAGGCCCTTTATGAGTTATAATTAAAATCTTATTGCTTTGCTTTATTAAACCAATATTGTTTATCATTTTTTATCAATGTTTTTTAAAAGCTCATTTATTTTCATGCCGTATTCAAGCGTATCGTCTGATATAAATGTTATTTGCGGCGTATTATAAGTTTTAAGAACTTTTCCAAGTTCTTTTCTTAAAAAGCCTTTCGCGTTGTTAAGCGCTGCCGCCGCTTCATCGCGCGCCTGTTTTCCTTCAATCATGCTTATATATACTTTGGCATATTTAAAATCAGCAGAACAGTCAACGCCTACAATGCTTATCATTTTATCTTTTATTCTGTAGTCATTTATTTCTTCTCTTATAAGCCTTGACAGCTCTTTTTTTATTTCCTCGTTAACTCTATCTACTCTGTAGGACAAATTATCATACCCTTTCTATTTCAACCATTTTAAAGCCTTCAATTACATCTTTCTCTTTAAAATCGTTGAATTTGTCTACGCCTATACCGCATTCATATCCGGTGGCTACTTCTCTTGCGTCATCTTTAAATCTCTTTAATGATGAAATAGTCGATTCTGCTAAAACTATGCCGTCCCTTATAACTCTTACCTTGTCATTTCTGTTAATTGCACCGTCCGTTATATAGCATCCCGCTATTACGCCTACATTAGGCACTTTAAACATCTGCCTTACTTCTGCGCTTCCTGTGACAACTTCTTTAAACTCAGGATCAAGCATGCCTTCCATCGCCGCTTGAATATCTTCTATCAATTCATAAATTATTCGGTATGTTCTAATATCAATATTTTCTTTTGCCGATAATTTCTTGGCATTAGCGTCTGGTCTTACGTTAAAACCAAGTATTATGGCATTGGATGCCGCCGCAAGCGTAACGTCTGTTTCAGTTATCCCGCCTACCGCGCCGTGAATAATGTTTATTTTTACATTTTCATTAGAAAGCTTTAAAAGTGAAGCTCTTATAGCTTCCAATGAACCGTTAACGTCAGCTTTTAGCAGTATATTTATTTCTTTTAAATTGCCCTGCTGAATTTTGCTGAACAAATCATCAAGCGATATTGGCACCGACTTTTTCTGAGCATCGGTTTTTTGCTTGTCAATTCTGCTCTGCGTTATTTTTCTGGCTTCTTTTTCGCTTGCCACTACATAAAATTTATCACCTGCATTTGGCACTTCAGAGAATCCCAATACTTCCACAGGACATGAAGGACCTGCTTTTTCAACTTTTTTACCGCTTTCATTGTTCATTGCCTTGATTTTTCCGAAAATAGAACCGCTTACAACAATATCACAGGGCATCAGTGTACCGGACTCAACAAGTATTGTCGCAATTGTCCCTCTCTGGCTGTCAAGCTGCGCTTCTATTACCGTACCTACCGCGGTTTTGTTTTTGTTGGCTTTAAGCTCTTCAACTTCGGCAACAAGCAGTATCATTTCAAGCAGCTCTTCAATTCCCTCATTCTTAAGAGCGGATATGGGAACGTATATTGTGTCTCCGCCGTAATTTTCGGATACGAGTCCGTACTCTGTAAGCTCTTGCATTACTCTGTCGGCGTTCGCCGTTTGTTTATCCATTTTATTTATCGCTACAATAATAGGAACTTCAGCGGCTTTGGCATGGTTAATAGCTTCAATAGTCTGAGGTTTTACTCCGTCATCCGCAGCTACTACCAGCACGACAATATCGGTAACATTGGCTCCTCTGGAACGCATCTGCGTAAATGCAGCATGCCCCGGAGTATCTATAAACGTTATATCCTGACCGTTTTAGTTAACCATATACGCGCCAATATGCTGTGTTATTCTGCCTGCTTCTCCCTCTATTACGTTAGTATTTCTTATAGCGTCAAGAAGCGACGTTTTACCGTGGTCTACATGTCCCATAACGGTAACTATAGGAGGTCTGGAAGTAAGCTCATCCTCATTCTCGTAATGTTCATATAGAATTCTTTCAACAACATCTTCATCTTCTTCCATAGATATTTCTATGCCGAACTCCTGGCACAAAATATATGCTGTATCAAAATCTATTTCCTGATTAATAGTTGCCATAAAGCCCAAAGACATTAATTTTTTTATAAGTTCCACAGAGTTTTTTCCTATGGCATCTGCAAGCTGCCCTACAGTAATCATCTGAGGAATTATAATATTTTGTTCAGCGCCTTCTTTATTAAGTCGTTTCAGCTTTTCTTTTTTATATGAACCTTTGCTCTTTTTAACAATTTTAGCGTTGTTTGGCCTCTTAATATTCTTAGTTGTCGGGTTTTGAGCTCCGGGGGCTATTTTGATACCCGGTTTTGCCTTTTTATCTTTTTTCTTTATATTATTATTGTCCGCAGTAGTTTTTTTATCAATATTATCCCGTTTTTTTTCTGTATCTGTATTTGATGCAGCAATTTTAACAGGTTTTGCTTCTTTTATTTCTGTTTTATTTTTCTCCTGCGGATGCGGGTAATTGTTTTTAACATATTTAACCTGCTGCTCGCTTAACGCGCTCATATGATTCTTTGCGGGAATGCCTAATTTCTCAAGTTCTTCCAC